>NZ_JADPKG010000116.1:0-83377 GCF_023073875.1 Bradyrhizobium sp. 154 | reverse complement strand
CTGCCCCTTCTCCCAGCCCGACGCTGGCGTACAGGCGACCGGATCGACCAGATAGTGGCTGCACATCTGCAGGAAGCGGCGATTGTAGAGACGGCCTTTACCGACAAAGATCGTCTCCACCGCGGTCTTCATGTTGTCGTAGATGCCGCGGGTGCAGGTGCCTTTGAACAGGGCGAATGCCCGGTCGTGGGCGTCGAACACCATCTCCTGCGTCTCCCGCGGATAGGCCCGCACGAACAGCATGCGGCTGTGACAGAGCCGGACATGAGCAGCCTTCACCATCACCGTGGTGCCGCTCAGCAGGACGATCTCGTGGCTCCAGTCGAACTGGTAGGCTTCGCCTGGTGCAAAGCTCAACGGCACATAGGCCGACGCTGTCGAGGTGCCGCGTTCCTTGCTCCACCGTCGTGCGTATCGACGAACCGCATCATAGCCGCCGGCATAACCCAGGCCGCGAAGCTCCTCGAATAGCCGGATCAGCGTCAGCCGTTCCCGCGCCGCCTTGCTCTCATTCCCTGCCAGCAACCGGTCAAGCTCGGCACTCCAGGCACCCATCTTCGGGAGCGGCTGCGTCTCGCGCTCGTACCGGAACTCCGTCGCTTGAGAACGAATGACCTTGCGAACCACCTTCCGCGATACGCCAAGTTCTCGGCAGATCGCCTTGATCGGACGACCATCAACAAAGTAGGCGCGACGGATCTTACCAATCGTCTCCACCACCAGCATCCCAACCTCGGCTTCCATGACTCGATGGAAGCCACTGTGGACCCTTATCCCGGGGTCCCGATTGGATGCCGATCACCCCGAAAACGGGGTCCTTATTCCATGCCGAAACACACTTTTTCTAGAGCAGGCAGTAAATGCTCCTCGTTGCGTGAATAGATGATGCACACGTCGTGCATAATGTCTCACCTCTTCTCTGGTGTCCTATGACGCTGAATCCGTCACAAGACGCCCCCCTCATGGACGACTGTTAGGCGTCGCTTCCGTTGCAAGCCAGCACACGCGATAGATAGCAGAGGCAAACTCATGGACCTGCTCTGCCGAACAATCGACAGTCAAAGCGCGATGGGAAAAAACTAGTGTGGGCATCGACCGCTCTGAGACCAACGCAAAAGAGCACGTTTGTTCGAAGTCGGTGTCCCGGGCGAGGACTAGGGCTGCAGTAGGTGCGAAGTCGTCGATCGGGAACTCGTCTCCCAAATCTGGGCAGATCGCCGTCAGCCCCAGTTCGCGGATGCACCATCGGGCCTCTTCTATCAGCCAGCGATCCTGGAGGGCGTCTGGGCTGCCTAGAATGACCACTCTGCCCAAGCGATTCGGCGTAACAGGGCTGAGGTCTATGCTGTGGGGGGATCGATCAGGGAGGAGCTTGGACTGGGCGTAACGAGCGACGGCGCGTGATGCAAGATCGGCCGCGTCGGTTGGCGACATGCCTTCTCGTGCCCAGTAAAACGCAGCGGTTGCGGTGAATACATCTCCCGTGCCGATTTTGAATACTGAGTTCGATCTATACGCGGGTACGTGATCGATTCGGCCGTCTCGGTAAAACACCGCGCAACCATTCACTCCGCGCTTAGCAGCGATGAACTCGGCATGCTCCGCTTCGAATACATTCTTCGCAGCTTGGATAATATCGGCGCTGTTTCCGAGTGCACGAAGCTCGTTCTCATTTAGTACGATCGCCAACTTGTCAGCGACAGAGCCGTTCGCACTGAACATTTTCGGAGCGTTGGAAGTTTGTGGATCGTAGACGGCGTGACTTGCGGTAACGATCGCTTCGCCTTCCAGAAATCCAAACCTGACTACGGCATCGCCTCGGACTTGGATAGGCGAGTGCTGCGGCAAGAATGTAGGGGCTATAGATGGTTTCGAAAGGGGGTGGAGATAAGCAAAAGCTATTTGAGTGGTAGATGGTACGAGGTGAAGCCTAACTTTCTCATGCCCGTATAGTTGGGTGGTTATCTCGGTGGATTGCGCAGAATATGTGTGCAGCTCGACGAAGTCCGACAGCTTGGCAAGCACCGCGGCAGCTCGTCCGCCTGAACCGTACACCGCGTTCCAAGACGGGTACTCGCACACTTCATGATACAACCCACCGCTGACAATCATAGCATTCTGCAAAGCAGCAAAGCTCCCGGTAGAGCGCCCAATGCTGGACGGTGCAATTGGAGAAGTCTAGCTACAACTTCAGCGAGTACAAGCGCTGAAATCAAGGGAGCGAGATAATTGTCGATTCAGGTGGTCTCTTCCAAGCGCGACGCGCAAGTAGGCAACGGTCAGGGCCCTTGAAAAGGCATTGTTCGCGCGAATCGGAAGCAGGCACCCTTTCAAGCTTAGCGATCTAGCCGCGCTGGAAGCTTAACCGATTCGATGCACGCCTTCTTCAGTCGTTTTAGTTGTGCGTTCGAATAAAGACCGAAGGTAATGCCCACCTCGCTTTCATGCCCCATGATGTCAGCCACGACGTTCTCTCGATGGCCCGCATCTTCAGCCTTCGTCGCGAACCATCGCCTGAAGCTGTGGAAGTTAACTTTGGACCGCCGGGCGCCCGGTCGCTTGTCATGTACGCCAAGTTTCTTACGGTAGTAGGTAAACCGCTTGGAAAGCGCCATCGTGCGGTTGCCGTCCCAGCCGGTGTCCTGGAAGTTCTGGAACAGATAGGCAGCAGCGTCGCGCTTACCGACGAGCTGGGCAATCATCGGCCGCAACGCTGAGTGAATCGGAATGGTGCGAACACCCGCCGCAGATTTGCTGCGACGTATGCTGAAGGTGTTGTCGCGACAATCGCCGACGCGGAGCTGTCCGATCTCATCGAGGCGCATCCCCGAAAGGGCCGAAATTCTCATAGTACTGGCCATGTCGGCGTCTGCCGGGCCCGCAAGAAGGATGCAGACCTCATCATCCGTGAACGGGCGCTCCGGGCCCATCGGACCGTCCGGAGCGATCCTGTGTGCCTTGGCCTTGGGGAGCGACTTGCGCATCCACGGATTTGACTTCACGCCGAAGCTCCTCTCCAGCCAAGTCCAGTATTGCCGTAGGGCGGATAGTTTCTTGTTGGCCGTCTTGAAGTGCACACCTGCCTTAACGAAAGTCCTCATCGCGGAAATCGGCAGCAACTCGATCGGTCGTCGTCTCGATGAAGAAACCTTGGGTGGATTCGTGCACCAGTCCTTGAACTGCGCTAGCGCCGTGCGGGCGTCCGCTTTGGTGCGCTCGCTATAGGTCGAGGCCGCAAGCCACCGTTCAACGTAGAGGTCAGCCGGGGTGACCTTGGCGGACGCCAATTGAACGAACGCGGTGGCCTGCTTGGTAGCTGCCCGGGGCTCTTCGAAAGGGTGGTATTCATCCCGGGCGCCGCCGGCTGCTAAGTCGATCTCTTCGGCCCGGTCCGTTATCTGATACATGAGGTCATTGCGCCGCGCGGCATCTGCTCGGACGAACTCTTCTCGGAGAGCCATGGCCTCCAAGAGTAGCGGGTCCTGATCCCCGGGGCCGGGTGTCCGGTGTTGGGCAATCTGGGACTTCAAATCCGCAACGGCATTCCAGCAGGCAATGCGGGCCACCCGTAGGTCGGTGGTTTCCAGGGACTTCAGAAGCCGCTTCTTGCCAATGGTCTGGCGTAGCGTCCTGGGGACCTCAGCGACGGCGTACCAAGTCGTCCCTTCGCCCGGGGCTGGCTCAGGTAGCGCCGATCACCGCCACCTTTCTCCGATCTCAGACTGACGTTCACTGCCCTCTGCCCCTAACGGTGCCGCCAACGGGTTGCCCCCGACGCAGAGGTTGATATAGCTTATTTTTGCAGTATTTCCAGTGTTTCAGGCCCATTCGCGTAGGGTCCAGGTTCCCCAGCCAACCTAAGAGTCCACAGCGGGATCAAGCGACTTTCTGTCGATCGCAGAACCTAGCCTAGTCAATCCACACCTTTGGTCCACTTCGACCGAGAGGGGCTTTGACCTTTGCGCAGGAAGGCCCGGGCGCACCGGCCGAGATGGTCCCTGACAGGCGCCACTGCAAGTTCAATGTACATTGGTGCTCGAAGGGTGGGCACGACAGAATTCTAGATCGCAGCGTTGGCCCGGTCGATCCGAAGGAGTGCTTAATCGGGTGCATCGTGGGCCAGTACCGGCACATGTGGAGCGCCGGCAGCAGCGAAGGCTGGGGATCGCGACGGCTAATTTCCACGATAGTTTGGCGATCGCTTCTCGAAGAACGCGTGCATTCCTTCCTGCTGGTCAGCAGTGTTGAATGCGCATCGAATTGCCTGGCGCTCGAATTCGAGCCCGGCGTCCAGGGTGGTCTGAAAGGCGGCGAGAACGGCCACCTTGGCGAGCTCAGTCGAACGCGGCGGCTTTTGGGCGATCAGTTCGGCGATCTCGAGCGCTCGCGCCTGTGCCTGGCCGCTTTCGACGACTTCAGCGACAAGGCCGGCCTGCATCGCCGCACGGGCAGAAATGGATTGGCCAGTCAGTATCATCAGCATGGCCAGAGATTTGCCTGCCACGCGCGTCAGACGCTGGGTTGCGCCGTCGCCTGGCAAAATCCCGATGTTGATTTCAGGCTGTGCAAACCGCGCTCCTTCGCCTGCTATGGCGATGTCGGCGAGCAAGGCCAATTCGTGACCACCACCGAAGCAAATTCCCTCAACCGCGGCGATAAGAGGCTTTGGAAAATTGGCGATGTCCCGCCACGCAGAACGTCGCGCGGGATTGTCGATTGCCTCAAACCCGCGCTGCTGCATCTCCTTAATATCGGCTCCGGCAGAGAAGAAGGCTTCGTGCCCGCAAAGGACGACGCAACGAACATCCTCATTGAGCGCAGCCTGCCGCAAGCTCGCGCCAAGCTGTGCGATCAGGTCGTTGCTTAAGGCGTTTCGTTTCGACGTCCTGTTCAGCGTCACAACGCGCACATGGGCCCTGGGAGAGGTCGAGAGGATGAGATCGGGCTTGCCGGTCATTGAGGGTGTCTCCTGAAAGAAGTCAGAAAGGCAGCCAGTATACTGAAATCGTTTTCTACGCAAAACATGCTTCATTATAGTCAATCCGACTGACCAGGCTTCGAGCTGTTTCTGGCTGCTCAAGAAAGAAATTTGCTGGTCAGACTGAGAGAACGTTTAGCGGCAGCATTTTCCGCGCTTGACTCCGGAATCCAGAGCGCCTACGTTTATGAAATCGATTTCAGAACTGCGATTTTCTTAGCGAGATGACGGCGTAGTAGCGCGGCGCCGTCCAACAAGAACAACAGCTTCTTCACGAGTGCGCTTTGGCAACAGGAGGGATGGAAACCATGGGAATGGGACACGGGCTCGCGCGCGTTTTGTACGCAGCGCGTTCGGTGGCGTCTGCTCTTGGGCGGCTGCACAGATCGGAATCGCCGCTCGCGATCTCTTGTGTGACTAAGGCCATGCGAGAGCCGGTCGTGCGGCCGCACGACTTGCGAAATGGCGAACCAAGACGGCCTTATCGGCGGCATGCCGCGTACCCCTTGGCGCCTGCGCCTTCACCGCTATGAGCCGGCCCGCTCAAGTCGCGTTTATCTTAGATAGCGCCGCACTCCGCGCAGTAGAGCCAGCGAGCGGCTGCTCGTCCTTGCTTGACCGCGGCATCATTAACGCCATTGACTGAGCTCGAGGACACATGAACATTATTGCTCAACCCAGTGCCGTATCTGTTCAGCTTGATAATCAGATTGCGAACAGACGGATGACCGTCGGCCTCGGAGGGGGCGTAGCGCTGGAGTGGTACGACTGGAACGTCTACGGCGTGATGGCGGCGTTTCTCTCGCCGCACTTCTTTCCTTCCGATGATCCCACGACCTCGCTGCTTGCGGGGCTAGCCGTGTACGGGGCGGGCTTCTGCGCGCGGCCACTGGGAGCGGCCTTGCTTGGCCCAGTCGCAGATCGCATTAGCCACAAGCGAGTAATGATGATCTCGGTGACGGCGATGGCGGTTTGCTCGCTGCTGATCTCTCTATTGCCGACGTACCGGGACATCGGCGTCACGGCGGCTGTGGCGCTGCTTATCATGCGCCTTATTCAGGGGCTTGCTACCGGAGCCGAGGCGGGTGTCGCCAATGCAATCGCAATTGAACTGGCGCCGCCCGGAAAGGAGGGGCGTTATCTGGGGCTGATCGGTGGCACTTTCATCCAGCTAGGCAACCTTGGATCCAGCCTTGTTGCGTTTCTGGTGAGCGCATCGGTTGCCCCCGAAGCGATGCGCGAGTGGGCCTGGCGCGTACCCTTTGCGGTCGGCGGGGTGCTGGGCCTACTGATCATTTATCTGCGCACGTCGGTACCGGAGACCTTGATCCATCGGGTTATGCATCGCCAAGATGAGTCGTCGCGAATTCAGGAAACCACCGGCGGTGTGTGGAAGACGCTCTGGAGCGTGCGGCTATCCCTGCTTGCGGTCATCCTGGTGATCGGATCGGTGCAGATCGCCAACTATGCCTGGAACACCGGTCTGCCCAATATGGCGAACACAGTGTTCAAGGAGAATAGCACCTCTGTATACGGAATTATGACGCTGATGGTCTTGATCTGGATGTTGGCCGCCCCGCTTGTTGGCGCCTTCGCTGACAAGGTGCGGCCCTCGCGTGCGTTCACGCTGCTGCGCCTACTGCTCATCCCATGCTTTTTCCTGACGCTGCTTTATTCGGAGAAGGGCATCTCCACGTTCTTCCTTGTCACGGTGTTCGGCGGAGCCATCGTGGGGTTCAACATGGCGCTCTATAACTTCATCGCTACCACCCTGATGCCGCGTGCCGTGCGCACCACGGGCGTAGCGCTCGGTTACGCGCTCGGCGTCTCATTGTTTGGCGGGACCTCACCGTATCTTCTTGTGTGGTTGCAACGCGAGCACATGGCCTGGATGTTTCCTGTCTACGGATCGTTGATAGCGCTCTTAAGCGTGGTGGTCTACCACTTCGCCAAAAGGCGTGGCCGCGTCTACATCGGTGACTGAACGCCTTCTGCCTGCCGCTTGCGCCACCCAGCAGAGGCAAAGCCTTCCTTATCAGACGCAAAGCATGTCGACGCACGAGTATCTCTTGATGCTGGGCAAGAGCATGGGATTGGGACAAGCGCCTTCGCCAGCAGCGGGACACGTGAGCAGTCCTCATCGCATCCAGGGCCGCTTATGGGCGACGACGTCCATGAACTGGAGTCCATCGAATGAAAACGCCATCGTCGCCGCACTTCGCGCCCGTCGACTTGCAGCGATATTTCAACGCCGGTCGCCTGGAACTCGATGAGGGGTTCGGCAGCCGCCCAGGCGACACCGGCTGGATCGATTCGCTTCGAGGACCGCAGACGTATCGAGGCATCCCGTTTCTATTCGGCGCCAACGCCGGAGCGGATGTGCTGGCCTTGCGTCCCGGGGGGCTTCCTGTGGTGATCGCGCTGCCGCCCACATTGGCCAGCTACGTGCTCTTTGTGCAAGTGGTCGCGGACCGCCCACCCGTAAGCCCTCAAGGCTTCGGGGAGATCGGGCCGGCAACGCTGCCTGTGGAAGGCAATTCGCTCGGCGATCGGGTGTCGACATACGTGCTTCGATACGTCGACAGCACCGAGGCCGACGTGCCGGTGCTACGGCGGTTCGCGGTCCAGCAGAACCATATCTCCTGGAGCGCGAGCCCGTTCGCGGCGCTGCCATTACGGGGGCCCATCGTGCACGCAAGCACCGGCGAAAACTGCGCACTCGGCAGAACGGCGGGCGCGAGCTTCTTCCAGGGCGAGACCCGCACCGAATCGGGGCGCATGGATCGACAAGGGGAGAACTTGTGGCTTTATGCGCTCCAAAATCCATATCCGGAGAAGGAGCTCACCGCGCTAAGCTTGCGAGCGGAGCAAGAACTTTCTCTTGTCTTTGCGGTGACCACGACAAGGCTCACCCAGCATCCCCTGCGCCTCCAGGCTCGTCGCAAGCTGAAGATGCGGCTACCGCCCGGAGTGCATCTGAATAAGCTTGGCGAGCTCGACGTCGATCATCGGGGCGAACAGATCGGCATGGATCTCGGCACGGTGATCTCCGCCCGCGCGGTGCTTGACTACGCGAGATCGGACTGGCTCGGTGACAAGCACGACGTGCAGCCGGTGCGTTCCGAGGACGAGGTCATCGTCGAGTACTCCGCCCATCCCGACGCAAGGCTGTACCTACGCTCCGACGACGGCCGCTTGCACATTGCCGATCTTCGGTCGCTGGAAGCTGCCGGGAACGCAGGAGACACCTCGCTGGAGGCGGAGCCCATCGCGCCGGCAACAAGGCCCGTCAAAATCCGCATCATAGAGAAGGGCAACGGCGTGCGTGTCGCCGCGCGCCTGCATGTGCATGGCGCGGATGGGGAGTATCTGCCGCCCAAGGGGCACCACCGCAAGGTCAATACCGGAAGATTCGAAGACTTCGCCGGGGAGTTTACGAACGGGCTGAACCAGTACGCCTATGTGGATGGCAGCTGCGAGGCGGACTTGCCGATCGGGCCCGTGTTCGTGGAGATCAGCAGGGGCTTCGAGGTGCGGCCCCTACGCCGTATCGTCCAAGTCACCGCGACCACGGAGGAACTCACCTTCGAGCTGGACAGGTTGCTACGCTGGCGCGAACAGGGCTGGGTCAGCTCCGATACTCACGTCCATTTCCTGAGCCCGCACACAGCCCTGCTAGAGGGCAAGGCGGAGGGGGTCAACGTCGTCAACCTGCTCGCGGCACAATGGGGCGAGTTATTCACCAACGTGGCCGATTTCGACGGGCGCACGACGCTCGGGGCAAAGCACTTCGGCGGGGACGGAGAGTTCCTTGTTCGCGTCGGCACAGAGAACCGTATGCAAGTCCTAGGACACATATCGCTTCTCGGCTACGAAGGCGAGATTATCAACCCCCTGTCTTGCGGCGGACCCAACGAGGCTGCGATCGGCGATCCTCTGGAAGCGACCATGGCCGATTGGGCGGAGCGCTGCCGCCAGCAAGGGGGCCTTGTCGTGATGCCGCATGCTCCCAACCCGCAAGCCGAGCGGGCGGCGGACATCGTGCTCGGCCTGGTCGATGCCATTGAAATGATGTCGTTCAACCCGCGGACTGCGCAGATCAGCGCATTTGGTCTGGCTGACTGGTACCGTTACCTCAACATCGGTTACCATCTGCCACTGGTCGCCGGCTCCGACAAGATGGACGCTGCCGCGCTCCTCGGAGGCTCGCGGACTTATGTGCAGCTAGGTGCGCGCGATTTCACGTATCGCAACTGGATGGATGCCGTACGCAGCGGAGACACGTTCATCACAGTCGGGCCGCTCGTTGAGGTGACAGTGGAAGGACGTCGCCCCGGGAGCGCGATCGCGCTTCCTCCTTCGGGTGGCACCATCACAATCGACTGGCGGATCGAATCGGTCAGCGTCGCGCCAACACGGGTGGAGGTGATCCGCAATGGCATCGTCATCGATGAAGTTCGATGTAGCGAGTTGTCGTGCAACGGCCAGCTCGCGTTGCGCATCACCGAGTCCTGTTGGATCGCAATACGCGTTCGAGGCAGTGTGGCGGGGCGCGAGGCCGACATCGCGGCCCACACCAGTGCGGTGTATGTCAAAGTGGGCGACAAACCGGTCTTTGCCACTGCGGACGCGGTGTCGATTCTTGCACAAATCGAGGGATCGATCGCCTATATGGATACGCTCGCTCCCAGGACTGACGAAGCGCGGCACTCACGGCTGCGAGCTGCCTTGGAGCTTGCACATCATCGTCTGCATCATAAGCTGCACGAACTTGGCGCCATTCACCACCATGCGCCTGTCCACTCCGTTCACACCGAGCGCGAGCACTGAGAAGGGGAAAACGTCGTGTGAGCTGCTCTCCTTTCTCTCGCTCCAGCGCTTCGCGGGCAGCACGGCCGCGGCATGTTTCGGCCACGTCCACTTTGTGCCGCCACCAGTCATATGTTCGCGCAGCGTGGCAGCCGCCAGAGCCTTGGAAGAATGCAGAAGGCAGGAGAAATCGATTCAGTGACAGCGCGTCGGCCGCGGCAGCTTCAGCCCGGGCTGCGCCTGCGACGCGGTGGGCGTTCGCTAGATCTCGGCGGCCCGGTCGATGACCGCATGACCAGTCGATAGGGCAACAGGACACTCCTGGGAAGTGGGCTTCCAGCGATCGCATTGATGAGATAATCGGCGGCTCCTCGGCCAATTTCAGCTGCCGGAACACTGACTGTTGTGAGCGGCGGGTCCATCTGCGCCGCCAGCTCCACATCGTCAAATCCTGTGATGGAAAGCGTAGCCGGCACGGCGACCCCAATTTTGCGGGCCTCTGCCATTGCACCGATGGCAAGGGTGTCGGTGGTGCAGATCACCGCCGTCGTGTCGGGGTGGTCGGTGAGGAGCTGACGAAGAGCGCTGCGACCCTGGGCAAGCGAATAGTCGGCCTTAATGATCTGGGTGGGCCTGAGCGGGAGGCCGGCGTCCGAAAGAGCGCGCTGAATGCCCTCGAGCCTCGCGCGGGACCGGTCGTTGGACGCAGCAACAACATTGGCGATCGCGCCGAAACGGACGTGTCCAAGCCGCAACAGATACTCGGTCATCTCGCGCGTGGCTCTTTCGTTATCGATTCCGATCGCGGGAATGCCGCCAGCTGCCTTCGAAACATAGGTCGTGATCACAGGCACACCGGCTTGTTCAATCAGAGCCCTCAGTTCACGTCCATGGGAGCCTCCGACCAGTACAATTCCATCGATGCCGCGCTCGATGAGGCTCTGCAGTTCCTGAAGTTCGCGGCGCTGATCATATTGGGAATTCGCGATGAAGAGCGTATAGCCGCTTTCGCTGAGGCGGTTCTGCAGCGCCTCAACTCCTTCGGCAAAGATGCCGAGCGCCAGCGTCGGAACGATGACTCCAATGGTGCGCATGCGTCCCGACTTCAAGGCTCTCGCCGCGCTGTCTCGCGTGTAGGACAGGTCGGTGATGTGCCGCATCACCTTGTCCCGCAGCTCCGGTCTCACGATTTCGGGATGATTGAGGACGCGCGACACGGTCGCAGGGGACACATTGGCCTTTCGCGCGACATCTTCGATCTTCACGCGCGGTTGCTGGCGTCCTTTGGGCTCGATTGTTGGTTTTTTATCCATCCGGTCTGGTCGCTCAGTCAATGGCATGAGTCCGATCCACGTTAGAACATTGGACAGCCAGCGTTCTCAAGCTCTGTATACGCCCGATCCGTCTTATCCAGTGGAACTCTGGTACATGGGCAGGCGCTGAGTTGGCAGGCCGCCCATTTTGCTTGACTCTGCAGATCATGATGCTTATTTCTGAAATCGATTTCAGAGGTCGAGCCAAATAGAACACCTCTGATCCAAGAAAACTGAAAGCGAGACCATGGTCGATCTTTTGAAGGGCGTTCGCGTCCTGAGCTTCAATCACTTCCTGATGGGCCCCGTGGCTGCGCAGTTTCTCGCCGATCTCGGGGCGGACGTCATTGCCGTCGAGCCACCAGATGGCGCCTTTCAGAGGAAATGGGGCGGAGCAGACAAGCGGGTCGATGGGCAGTCCATGCTGCTGCTCACCGGGAACCGCAATAAGCGAAGTCTCACGCTCGACCTGAAGAAACCTGAAGCCATTGAGATTGCCAGGAAGTTGATCGCGACCTCGGATGTCATGACTGAAAACTTCCGCCCCGGCGTTCTCGACAAGCTTGGCCTCGGCTACGAGGACGCCAAGAAGATCAATCCGCAAATTATCTATGCTGCGGCCTCAGGCTACGGTCCCGATGGGCCCTACGTCTACCGTCCCGGTCAGGATCTACTGGTGCAGGCAATATCGGGGCTGGCCACGATTACTGGAAGCCGCGAGCAGGGTCCAAGGGCCGTAGGTGTTTCAGCGGTCGATCACCATGGTGCTGCGTTGTTTGCGGCTGGCATTCTGGCCGCGCTTGTGAGGAAAACGCGCACCGGACAGGGGTGCCGGGTTGATGTCAGCCTGTTGTCTGCTGCACTCGATCTGCAGATGGAATCCTTTACTTGTTACCTCAACGGCGAGCGGCCTGACGATGTCCGTCAGCCGGGACCGATCTCCGGTTGGTACTACGGGGCGCCTTACGGCATTTATCCGACGCGTGACGGTCATATGGCGATTTCTCTTGGATCTCTCAGCACAGTGTCGGAGGCGCTCGATGTTCCGGCCGATCAGCGCGTTCCAGACAAGGAGGCGTATCGCCGACGCGACGAGGCATCCGCTGCGATCGCCGCAAATGTCGCAAAGCGCACGACGGCCGAATGCATCGCATTGTTCGAGGCCCACGGAATTTGGCACGCCGCGGTCAATGACTATGCAGATGTCGTGACCGATCCGCAGGTCGTGCACAACAAGAACTTCCAGGTCGTCCGCGGGGCGACGGGCGCGCCGATCACGATCGTCAGCCATCCCGTGCGCTATGATGGCAAGCTGCCCGAAGTCCGACTGCCGCCTCAGAAACTTGGGGCTCAGACCGAGGAAATCCTCAAAGAGCTCGGCTACGACGACCACCAACTTGAAGACCTTTCCAGCAAGGGGGCGGTCGGCGCCTTTACGTCCTCGCGCGCCGCTTGATGACGCTCCCAACGCGCATCACGGCAGGCATGCTCGCATGTACACACTGGTCATGCGCGTGACGATCGGGCTGAGGCGGATAGCCGTTGGTCGTTTGCTCGTGATCAGGAGCGATAGCTGGAGAAGGCAGCTGCGTGCTCCTGACCCGCTTAAGCCATCGGCTCGGCCGAAGCGAAATCGGTCGGACATTGGAAGGTTAGCACCGGGAACGATGCCCTGGGATTTCGGCAAGTGGCAAAGGAGTATCGGATATGAGCAAGTCGCGCTGGGCACACGCAATAGACCTGATGCAAGCACGAGTCGATCAGACGCTTGCCGCGATGAAAATAGAGTTTCCGCATTGGGCAGACAGCTCGACCGGTAAATGGACGACCACGCCGGACGGCGATTGGACCGGTGGCGCATGGCCGGGTATGTTGTGGCTGCTCGCGCGGCGATCTGGCGAGGCGAAATACCTCGATGCAGCTCGGTTCTGGAGTAGCCGCTTGAAGCCGCGCGCGCAGCTGCAAACCGCGTTCAAGGGCTTTGGGTTCTACTATGGGGTCGCTCTTGGCGACGTCCTGTGTAAAGACAAGGACGCGGCTCTCCTGGCACTGGATGCCGCCACCTCGCTCAAGACGCAATTCGATTGCCGGCTTGGCCTCATCCCGCTAGGCCGCGATGCGGAGGAATCAGAAGATGTTGGCAATTCGTTCAGCAGCATCGACTCTCTGCAGGCGGTCCCGCTTCTGTATTGGGCCGCCGCAAGGACAGGCGATTCCTCATACGCTGGCATTGCGGCGCGCCATACCACGCGCGTGCTCGACATTCATATGCGCTCCGATGGCTCAATCGTTCAGTCGAGTGAGCTAAATCCGTCCACCGGCAAGATAGTCCGCCATTTCACCCACAAGGGATTCAGCGACACGAGTGTCTGGGGCAGGGCGCAAGCTTGGGGGCTCGTCTATGCGGCGATCGCGCTTGCTCACCATCCTCATGAGACGCGCTGGATGGAGCAGTTGATGGCGGGAGCGGACTGGTGGCTTTCGCACGTGCCAGCGAGCATGGTCGCGTTCTGGGACTTTGATGATCCTGACATTCCCAAGACGGAGACGGACACGGCGGCAACTGCAATCACGTGCTCGGCGCTGCTAAAGCTGGCGCGGCTCGCGCCGACGGCGGCACTGCGCGTCAGATATCGTGAGGCAGGCGAACGGACGGCAAAGGCCCTGATCGAGACCTATCTGACGCCAACAAATCCGGACGATCCCCGCCCGCCCGGAATGTTGGTCGGCGGCTGTTTCAATAAACGTCGCGATGCACGCGCTCAGGACTCGGCCAACAATGCAGAGACGATCTTCGGATCCTACTATCTGTTCGAATCATTGAACGTTCTTGATGGACTCATCGAGGCTGAGAAGATTTGATTAGACGCAGCCCCTATTGCGATCATGGTCCAGGACGCACCGCTCAGCGGCGTGACGCTGACGGTGCCGATTCTTGTTCGTCTTGCACGAGAGGTGCCGCTCGTCGGCTATTTCAAGATCGAGGTACCGTATGCTGCGCGCGAAGCTGCGTGCGTTGATCGAGGAGGGTGGTGAGGCCCTCGCAGGCCCGCACGCCGGCAACACGAGGGGGTTGGGCCTGACAGGTCAAGGCACCGCGAGAGCGCAGACGTAGATGTGGCGCGACGATCAAGGACGCGATGACGGCGTGGGAGGCGTTGGACCGGGTATGCGGCAAGCGGCTCAACGTGATGATTCCGGTCTTGCTGCCGGCCCTTGAGCAACATGGGCGATTGAAGCCTGGCCTGGCAGATCGCGATCGTGTTTTCGCCATCACCCCTGCAACCATCGACCGCCTGCTCCTCGACGTAGGGGTCGCGGCGAGCGGCGGTAGGCGGCGGCGCCGTGCCGGATTCTATTCGACCATCCGACGGAAAGCTCCGATCCGGACGATCAGTGACTGCCCACAGCCGAATTATGCGAAAGCGAAGGTCCGGCGAGAGCGGCTTAGCGATGGGGCTGGCCTCCATCACCAGCCCCCAGAGTGAATCACGATTTGCCGCAAGCGAATCACTTCCGATTCCGTCAGGTAGGAAAATGCTCTAAAGTAATCAAGCGCTATCATGCTCCGTTGACGCCCTATCAGCGCGCACTGGCGCGTGCCAAGGTGACCGCGGCTGTAAAGCGGCGCCTACGTGGATCAGTATCGCTCGCTCTATCCGGTCGGGCTCATGGCCGAGTTTCGCACAAACCACGAGGAACTTGGCAGTTGCGTCGATCGTCGTGCCGGACAGGTGCGCGGCCTGCAACCCGCTTGCACGAGCTCCGCGCCGGCAACCGCAGCGACGTTCGCCAAGAAGCCGTCCGCAGCACGGTGACGTCCGGCGAGGCGCGTGCCACGCACCGAGGCTGCCGTCGGCCTTATAAGACCAGGGTTCGCATGGCCGTCCAAGCTCGACCCGCACATTACTAGGATTGAGGGCTGGCTCGTCGAGGAGCCGCAATTGACTGCGCTCGCAATAACTCACGTTCGACCGCCCGTTCCGGAGTTGACAGCGCGCGCGTTGCCCAGCTCCTTCTTCAAGGCTTTCTCCCGACGGGAGAGTGGGGTGATATTTCCGAGCCATGGGGTTGGGAGCGCAAGGCCAGGGGCATTCCCATGGCCGAGACAAGAACCGCGACGGCCCCCAGCCACTGTGTTGCGGTCAGAGTTTCCCGAAGGAAGATAGATGCGAAAATGGATGTAAGCACGGGAACGAGCGGTAGCAACAGAGCGGCGGCTGTCGCGCTCATTCGCTGCAGCGCGATCCCGTAGAGGAGGAAGGGGATCGAAAAGAGCAGCAATCCGGATCCGGCCACCGGAACAATATCGCCGATGACCACAGAGAGCGTCGGCAATGGGCGAACGCAAATCCACGCAAATACGACCACTGCAAACGCGACGATCTGGCTCGTTGTCGTAAGGCGCAACGCATCCACGTTTTGCGACATCACACGGACCGCTATGCTGTAGAGTGAGGCGAATAGTACGCCGGCGAGTACGAGAGCGACCCCCAGTCCCGGCGTTGCGGAAGGCGCAGATTCAGAGGTCCATTGCAAAAAGCCGACCCCGGCAAAAGCCAACAAAGAGAGAAAGACGATAGCACGGTTAGGGATCTCGCCAAGGATCAACCACGCAAGAAGTATGACCATCGGCAGTTCAACTGCGAACAGCATCGCCTCTATCGACGCCGGCAGCATCGATAGTCCGAAGATCGACAGACCAGACGCAAGCGCCGGCTGCAGGATGCCGGCAAGGCCAGCACGCCAATCGCTCAAGCGAGGCGGCGCACCTGAGAAGATCGATAGTACGGTCAGGCTTGCGGCACTCACAGCCAACTGCGCTGTCAGAAGCGAGAGCGGTTCGATGCAGCAGAGCGCGGCCTTTGACAGAACGTTGCCGATGCTCCAGCTGACCGTTGCGAGTGTTCCGCAAAGAAGCGGTAGGAAAAGAGGTGGGCTCTCACTCAACCTTATGACTCCCTTCGTCGCCGCGATCGGAGTGGGTTCACGGCAATGCACGTTTGAATTCTCGGTTCATGATCTGCCGCCGCCGGATCGCGTGTCGAATCCTGGGCTCTAGTTGTCCTACCCAAGGGCGAAGCCACGAGTATCGCATGCGTTGTTTCTATTAGCCTCGAAGCTTCGTCGTTCCGCACCACTGGCGAATGGCATGGTCGGAGGTAACCGGCGACGCCCTTACGATGATCGTACATGCGTTGTCGATCGCATGAAAACAAGTGAAGGAGCGATAAATCCATACCACGATTTACGTCACCTCCACCCGGGGCAGGCTGCTGCAACCTATGGGGTTGAAGACGGATTGGATCGAGCTGCCGTTCCGCCTTCGAAGGACCTGGATCCGGAGGTGCGTAAGGCGCTCCGGGAGTTTCTAGTCGCATCGCTTGACGGGTACGGCGATTCCCCTCACGTGGTTGATTTCGCAATCCGAGGACGCGCGCCAATGATGATTGGGGAGGACATTATGCCACAACGCAGGGGGCGGCGCTGAGGGGCGGGCCTTGCCAAGGCCGCTCAAGGCCTCGGGGCCGCACGCTTCCGCATTTTTCGGAAGCTCGAAAAGTGAATCGGTAATCGTAGTCCCTGCTTCTGTCCGAAACCACACGTGCCGAATGTAAGTAAATTGCCAGGGTGTCTGCACACGAGACATTCGGCCGAGAAATTGCGACCAGATTCCTCTGGTTTGCACTGGCCCAAATCATGCTGTGGCTACGGGCGAGAACGCAGAATGGGAGGCGCCTTAGTTGCAACCAGCCATCGAGATGACGTTGGCCACTGAGAATGAGGGCGAAATATAAGTAGTGATCCGAAATCCGATCTCGATCGGGACGGGGCGACCTGATGGTCTTGGAAGTCTCGTCTTAGGTCATGACCTGGCTGAAATGCGCATCCGCAACCTAGATGCGCACGCTCACGCCAGGCGGGCATCTGGTACTCGGATCTGCGTGTGATACCGCTCGAACGCTTGGCGTCATGCCGCTGATGCAGAGATGGTCCGGGAAGCGCTGACGAAGCGTTGATCGTTCGAGTGCGTCTGCTTGCTCGCTGCTTTCGGCAGCGAAGACGGTCTTCAAATTAATCGAATTGTCTGGGGCTAACATGGAGGCACTATGCGCATCTGCGGTATCAAGCTGACCCATGACGGATCAATCGCTCTTATCGAGGACGGACGACTTGCTTTTTGTGTCGAGCAGGAGAAGCGGGACAACAATCCGCGATATCAAAGCATTGACAATCTCGATGCAGTTGTCGTCGCCTTAGCGGAGCAGGGGCTGGATGCGTCGGATGTTGATCAGTTCGTCCTCGACGGCTGGTGGGGAGAGGGGGAGTCGGAGTTCCAGGTCCTCAGTGGGGCTACGCCAATTACTCTCAAAGGTGCGCCGTATATTGAAAGTCATGCCGATGGCCTGCTAACGTCGCGCGACGGCACTGGCCTGCTACTGGGCGGCAAATCCTTTCCTTACAGGAGCTATCCACACGTCACGGGCCATGTGGCCGCCGCATACTGCACGAGTCCCTTTGCGAAAGCAGGACAACCCGCGTTCTGTCTGGTGTGGGACGGCGGCACCTTTCCACGTCTTTATTATGTAGAACTCCGCGGCGCCCAGTTCATCGAATGCCTGTTCCCAATGATTGGGCACGCCTATGCGGCCGCAGGTTATCACTTCGGACCGTATAAGCAGGCGACGCGCACCAATTGGGACCTCGGTGTTGCCGGCAAGTTGATGGCCTATATCGCACTAGGCTCTGTTGATGAAAACATCGTCACGGTCTTTCAGGAGCTTTACGAGGAGCACTTTGGGACCAATGCAGAGCTCGCCCGTCCTGACAGTCCGGAGTCTGCGCTTGAAGCTGTGCATGATTACGTCGATGCGAGCGCGCAGCGGTTGAAGTCCAAGGCTCCCGAAGATGTGCTTGCATCGTTTCATTGTTTCCATGAGCGTCTGCTCGTTCGCGAAATGGCGCGTGCTTTGCAGCGCCACTCACGTTTTCCGGCGCGCAACTTGTGTATAACAGGCGGCTGCGCTCTCAACATAAAATGGAACAGTGCGCTACGCGCCAGCGGCCTGTTCGATGCTGTCTGGGTGCCGCCCTTTCCGAATGACAGCGGATCGGCAATCGGCGCCGCTTGCTCGGCAGTGGCGGCCGACAAAGGCTTCGTGCCGCTACAATGGTCAGTCTATAGCGGTCCAGCCCTGCAGCCGAGCGATGTGCCGACCGAATGGGACGCCGCGCGGTGTAGCATGAGTGAACTCGCGACCATTCTCGCCAGCAACAAGCCGGTGATTTTCTTTGCCGACCGCGCCGAGCTTGGGCCTCGGGCACTGGGTAGTAGAAGCATTCTCGCAGCCGCGACGACGGCGCGAATGAAGGATCATCTCAACGATATCAAACTTCGCGAACACTTCCGGCCGGTCGCTCCGATATGCTTGGAGGATCGTGCCCCGGAGATTTTCAGCCCTGGAACGCCGGACCCTTACATGCTCTTTGATCATCAGACACGAGCAGAATGGCGGGACAAAGTCCCCGCCGTTGTACATCTGGACGGAACTGCGCGATTGCAAACCATTCCCAGATCGTCCCAGCACAAAGTCGCCAAGCTTCTCGTCGAATATGAGAAACTTACGGGTATTCCACTGCTTTGCAACACGAGTGCGAACAACCATGGACGCGGTTTCTTCCCGAATGTCGCAACGGCCTGCCAGTGGGGAGGCGTTGAGCATGTATGGTGCCATGGCATGCTGTGGACGAAGACACAGAAGTGAGCGATCCCCGGTCCAACGGCACCTTTCCCGCTAAGAATGAGCGAGATATGACAGCGGGTCGCTGTCTGCCGGATGTCGCCTACGTTGCGCCGGGAGGGTGCTTCGAGCTGCGAATGGTGCGGCAGGAGGACGATTTTATGTAGGGTCCTCGGCACGGCTACCGCCTGATACAGGCATATCACGGTGCTCGGCGAGCCAGTGCCGGCATGCCGCAGAGCCTAACGATAGGCTTGCTGCGCTTAGTGTTCCTGGCACGGCCGTTGCTATTGAGAGGCAGCAACACCGAGTGAGGCTGTGCATTCAGACGTGTCAGACAGACGCTCTCTAACGCCGTGGGTCCATTTCCGAGAGAATAGGCGCGGGAGCAGCCGCGGTATCGTTGGGACTTGCCAGTGGGCTCATCAGGATCGCCGGTTGCGATCGGCCAGCCATGATAAGGGCGGTAAGAAGGGCCGAAGGTCCGGGAAAAGCATCTTTCCGCTCAAGAGCGGTCTGGGATCGCCAGAGCGGCAGCAGCGGCCTGGGAAAAGGGCTGATCCCTCAATTTCAAACTGAGACACGGCATTATCGCTCAACACCGTCCAGCGTCCCTGGTGATGGGCGCCGCGAAATGGCGCTGGCGCGACACGGGCTAGTCATCGCACAAGGATGCCGCGATTGGCGGCGACTACCGCATCAGCACCGGACATTTTGCCACAACGTAGCAGTCGGCGCTGAGGACAGGCATAAAGGGAGAATCGGGTCAATGCCCAGAGCCGCAGGCGCCGGGCGGTCGGTAACCCGAAAATTGATCAGGTGAGCGCAGTTCGTGCTTCTGTCGGAAACCAAACGTGACAAATGTCAGTAGATCGCCAGCGTGTCTGCAAACGCGACGTTCGGCCGAAAAGTTGCGAGCGATTCCTCTAGCTCGCACTGGCGCATGGTGCGGCAAGAGGAGGATTTCATGTATGGTCCTCGGCACGGCTACCGCCTGATACAGGCAGATCACGGTGCTCGGCGAGCGAATGCCAGCATGCCGCAGAGCCTAATCATAGGCGCTTGCTGCGCTTAGCGTTCCTGGCACGGCCGTTGCTATTGAGGGGCAGCAACACCGAGTGAAGCTGTGCATTCAGACGTGTAGACAGATGTTCTCTAAAGCCGTGTGCCCATTTCCGAGAGAGCAGGCGCGGGAACAGCCGCGCTATCGTTGGCAGTCGGTTGATGGAGAGCGATATGAGGCCGGCTATCCGGCTTCCCAGCTCACCGCTTGCCGGACGCTGAAGCAGTTCGCCAGACCGGCCTGCTGGCCGCCGGCGTCTCGCGATGTTGTTTTCACCACAAGATGGAGAGTTAGATGAATGCCCCGCTAGGCGTCTCTGTAAGGCGCCAAACGACTGACGTAGATGCGATGCTAGCCGAACTGCGATTATGCGAGCGCCCGCATGACGTGGAAGTAAGCGGTCTGCCCCTGCACGTCCTGCCTGGTGTTTTGTCACCACGCCTAAGTCACGGTCCCGACGCATTGATGTCGAAGTGGCACATCGAACCTGGCGCGACAGTACTCGATCTGGGATGCGGATCAGGCGTACTAGGGCTTGCAGCGCTCCGTGCCGGCGCAGGCTGTCTAGTGGCACTCGACATAAATCCGCAAGCCGTCCTCACGACGAAGATAAACATCGAGAGGTTAGGTTACTCGGACAAAGCCGAGGCGCGCTATAGCGACACCTATTCTGGGCTGCATTCCGGAGAAAAATTTGACATCATTCTCTTTGCCGCCCCCTATTGGAATCGTAAAGCGAAAGACGACCTGGAGCGCTCTTGCTTCGATGAAGATCACAATGTCATGGCCTCGGCTCTCAAAGGTGCGCGGCGCCGCCTAAATGACAAGGGCGTGATGTATGTGCTCTTCTCTGATCAGGGAGATGTCGGGCGCGTCCTGAATTTGATTAATAGGAGTAAGCTGCGTGTCAGGAATATGCATATTTTCCGCCCCTCGATTCCAGAGGGGCACGTCCGGATTATTTGGGAACTCACGGTGCGATGAAAGCGCTTGGCTCTCGAGCGGCGTTCTGGCCGAGCATGGGCCCCTAAAGAAGGCCGGGCACTGCACCGCTCCTCCTGCGTGAAGCCTTTGCGCTTCCGCAGCTTTCGAAATTCCCGTCCAGCAAATTACAATGTTTTAGCGAACTCACGCGAGCAGAGCGCTATTTCTTCTTGTGACGTGGACGGGCCGGCTTGCGACCTTTGCGCAATGTCTTATGGGACGTTGCTCCTTTGGGCGGTTGGATAAAGAACTCAGATAAATGGACGCCAAGCGATTTAGCGATCCGATCGAGCAGATCGATTGTTGGATTCGCTTCTTGCCTCTCAACAGCGCCCATGTATTAGCGGTCAATGTCCGCATCGTAAGCCAATTGCTCCTCCGGAATACCGAGACCACGCGGATCCACCGGACAATCCAGGCCAAAAGCGCACGAGCTTTCATGCGCTAAAGCAGCCATTCGGTGGGCCATCAACCCACTGGCTATAACCGTTCTGTTGTTTCAAGTTTCGCAAAAGATAACGAACTCGCCGCGTGAGCTTATATGAAAGAGCCGGCGTTAGACCCAGATGCCGGGCACGCCGCGCCGAATGAGTTGCTGCTGTGACCAGCATCTGGACGTATTTGGCGACTCCTCGATGCGCAGGCCGATGGCACCAACTGAGAAGAAGTTGCCCGGATGGTATTGCTTCTCGCCGGCCTTGCAGCCCCGGTTCACCTTCCGCGGCAGCAACGTCGTGGCGATCCCGGAAACCGCCTGGAAGGAAGTGGGGTTCTTGGCGACGATCCGCGTCCGGGGCTGCGAGGTCGTGTCGCGCGATTCTGAGTTGACCTGTGGGCCTAGCAGCGCGGCGTCACGCTGGGTTTTCATGGGTGATCAGCGCACTGGGCTGTGGGCGTCACGCGCTCTCTGGCCTGCGCGGAGCATGTCGCCACCTCCGGGCGGGCAAAAACGTGGCCACGTCAGTCACCGCGGTGCGCTGGACCGAATAAAGATACGGAACGCATTGCGAGCCACGAGGATAGTGCTGCCAGTTCTCACGCAATACATCGCAAAAAGAAGCGCATTCAATCGCATTATTTGATGTTGCCGTCGGATCCATACTGCCCACGCTTGCAACTATTCGCCAGCGTCAACGTTCTGCTCCACACTGTCGACTCAAATGCACGTCGCACCATCAGAAGTTTGTGCATCGATCCTGCCGTTACGCTTCGAAGCAAGGTCCGAAAAAACGAAGGTCACAGCATCAGCGGATTTCGCGCAACTTGACCATGTGGCCAATGCATTCAAATGAATCGAACAAGACCTCGTCTTAAGAAAAGGATACCAAGTGGCGGCAGTAGATTGAAATACTCAACTATTGCGTTCATATGCTCGTCACAGCTACACGTGTCCTATAAGGAGCTACGCTTTCGTTGGCTGCGGCATCCAAGGACACTGTTTGATGCAATTTGCGATGCTATTGGGAAACACGGCCTTGCGCACGCAATTGGTCATCGTCTCTCGCGCATGTGCGTCCCGCAGACTGTTGCTGCGAGCCCTTGAGTGGAAACGCGAACGGAGCGCGCCGCTGCGGAGCCAGATCAACACCACAATCAGGATCATTCTGGCTTCACCTGATGCCGTCCGCCGTGCCAAGCGGCCGAGTATTGGCCAGCGCAATGCCCAAGTCTTGCCTATGAGGTTGCTGTCTCGAAGCGTGGTCGCTCGCGGCCCTTTCGGGCGCACTCTGGCCAAGCCTCCGCCAGGGGGGCGAGGTCAGTAGCCGAACAGCGTGACCAACATCAATTTGTCATTGAAGGCGTTGCCGGCAGCTTCGAGGTCGCCGCATTTGGGAGTGCCTATGTCTTCCGTCATCCGCACGCTTCATCTTGGCCTCAATCTTCACGGCGCGGGCGGTCACTCCGCAGCGTGGCGTTGGCCGGGCACCAACCCAAGCGCCTTCTTCGACATCGGGCATTACGTTCGTGCTGCGAAGATTGCCGAGCGTGGCCTGTTGGATGCGGTGTTTCTAGCGGATACCCCCGCGGTGCCCTTCGACATCACTCGGCAGCCGCCACTCAATGGGCTTGAGCCGACGCTTGTGCTTTCCGTAATCGCGCGCGAGACAACGCGCATCGGGCTGATCGCAACGGCGTCGACGACCTACAATGAACCATACAATCTGGCGCGCCGTTTCCAGTCGCTCGATGTCATTAGTGGCGGCCGAGCGGCCTGGAATGCGGTTACGACATCCAGCCCAGCGACGGTAGCAAACTTTGGTGGTCGCCAGATCGGACGCGAAGAGCGCTACAAGCGCGCCGAGGAGTTCGTTGAAACCGTCCGTGCTCTTTGGCTGAGCTGGGGGGATGAGACCATTGTCGCTGATCAGGCATCTGGAGTTTACGCCAATACCGATCATTTCCGGCTGCTTGATCCCAGCAAGAATGCGTTCGCAATCCGAGGCCCGCTCACCCATCCCGGCTCGCGCCAGGGCTATCCCATCATCGTCCAGGCTGGAGGCTCGGATCCTGGCGTGCGCCTTGCGGCGCGCAGCGCCGATGTCGTTTTTACCGCAGCCGGGGACTTGAAAACGGCGATCGGGGAGTCCGAGCGCCTGCGCGCGCTCTCGCGTCAATTTGGCCGCCGTGCAACTCCACTCATCCTCCCCGGCCTCGTCACCTTCATCGGCGGCACGGAAGAGGAGGCACAACGCCGAAAGAAGGAAATCGACGCGCTGCTTGATCTGACGCGTGCGATGGACGCCCTCGCACGGAGCATGGACGTGCCGGTCGAAAAACTCAGCCTCGACCGGCCCATTCCCGAGGAGGTCTTGCCCGATCCTCACAATGTTGCGTTCTCGGTCGGTCATCACCGCACGTTCGAAGCATTGGCGAGAGAAGGCCGCACGGTTCGCGAGATCATCGGCAGCGTTCAAGCGTTCGGTCATCGCTTGCTCGTCGGTGCGCCCGAGCAGATCGCCGATTCGATCGAATCATGGTTTCGCACAGGCGCGGTCGACGGCTTCAACATCATTCCAGACGTGCTGGAAGACGGCGCGACGGCGTTTGTCGATCTTGTCGTGCCGATCCTACAGAGCCGCGGTCTGTTTCGCACGGAATACCAGGGGGAGACACTGCGCGAGCACCTGGGAATCCCTCACCACGACGTTGCTGCCGAGACGTTGGCGAGGCCGTCGTCTCTGTGACGCAATGTTTGTCCACATTCACCGGAGTTTGGAGATGTCTGTTATCGAACGCACGAGCCTTTGGCGTCTCGGCATCCAGCCGAACACTCGAAGAAAGCAAAAGGCGACGGCTGTCCTGTTGGCGGTCTCAACGCTCCTGCAGATCTCGATCATGGCGTGCTGCTCTGCCCAAGAGGCGTCAGCCGGCGGACCGAAACGAGGAGGCATCATTCGCTACGGGCATTTTCAGGAGCCGCCCTGCCTGTTCGGGGGATGGGTGCAGCAGTGGTATCTTCAGCGGCAGTATAGCGACAATCTGGTTGCTCGGAGGGAAGATGGAAAGATTGTGCCTTGGCTCGCAACGTCTTGGACAATCTCCGACGACAGGAAGGTATACATCTTTGAGATCAAGCCAAACGTCAAGTTTACCGACGGGACGCCTCTCGATGCACAAGCTGTTGCCGAGAACATCAACGGATGGCTCGGCAATGATCCGGATCGTCGCAATCCGACTGCCGCTCCTTACCTCGAAGACAGCTTCGAATCGGCGACAGCAATTGCCCCTCTCACGCTGCAGATAACGCTGAAGACGCCATTTCAGCCGTTGCTCAACGTTTTCGCGCAGTCCTCCCAAGGCATTTTGTCACCAACTGCGCTCAAGCGCGGACTTGCCGTGAACTGCAACAGCCCGGTCGGGTCAGGCCCGTTCATCGTGGAGAAATGGAATCACGGGCAGAACGTCGTGTTTCGCCGCAACCCGGATTACAATTCGGCACCAAGTCACGCCAAGCACCAGGGGCCGGCTTACGTTGATGGCATCAACTGGAGGTTCCTTGCGGATCAAACCGTCCGCTATGGCTCACTGCTGACGGGCGAATCTGATGTCGTCTATGACATTCCGGCAGTTGCCTGGAAGGACGCCAATTCCCGCTTCGCCGTCTTGCGGCATATAACAGGCGGCACCCCTTTACGCCTGGCGTTGTATACGGCACGGCCCCCCTTTGACGATGTGCGCGTCCGCCAGGCTTTTGCTTACGCTGCTGACCGAAGAGCCGCCGTCGAATTGTCCTTCCTCGGCGCTTTGCCATTCGAGGCTAATGGAGCGCTCAGCCAGAGTTCGCCGGAATATATCAGCGGGCTCGGGCGGTCCTATGGGTATGACGTTGGAAAGGCCAATCAGCTCCTCGATCAAGCGGGTTGGACTGAACACAACAAGGACGGCATTCGCCTGAAGAATGGCAAGCCCCTCGTCGTTCGAATCTCCTATTCGAGCGCTTTTCTAAAGCCAGACGGCGAGCAGGCATTGCAGGTCATCCAGCAGCAGGCGAAAGCTGCCGGATTCGAGGTGCGCCTTCAGCCGACCACCCAGGCGGATTTCTTTGCCGGGAAGAATCTCGGTCCGGACGACTACGAGCTCGTGCTCCTCTATTGGGTTGCACCCGGCGCAGAAATCTTCCGCATTTCATGGAAGCCTGATCGGAACGGCGAGCGGAACCGCTTTAATCCGTCGCGCTACCAGGATGAGGCAATGTGGAATGTCGTTCAGACAGCGGAACAGGAGTTCAACGATGGCGGGCGGACTGCGCTTTATCAGCAGGCTGAACGCAATATCGTGGAGAAAGCGGCCGTCCTAGGCTTCACGGTGCTCGATGTCACATTGGCGACCAGCCCAAG
Organism: Bradyrhizobium sp. 154; assembly: GCF_023073875.1. NCBI lineage: Bacteria > Pseudomonadati > Pseudomonadota > Alphaproteobacteria > Hyphomicrobiales > Nitrobacteraceae > Bradyrhizobium > Bradyrhizobium sp. 154. The sequence goes on along the minus strand of NZ_JADPKG010000116.1, from coordinate 57,650 downwards.
GCTGAAGGATGTCTGGCTGGACCGCGGGTCTGTCGGTGAACCCGTCTTTTATGACGCTCATTTCGTCGACGTGAAGTGATGCGTGTGAATAGCGCAGCTCATGTTCGGATAGGCTGGCTTGCGGGCAGGTTCGTGTCCGCTGCGACTGTGGTGTGGCTAGCTGCGACCTTCACATTCCTTGTTCAATGCCTGATGCCCGGCGACCGCGCCCAGATCATCATCAACATGGCCAGTGGCAACGTTGGAGAGGCCTCTCCAGCAGAGCTCGCGGCGGTCAACGCAAAGTACGGCTTTGATCAGCCACTCGTTCTGCAATACGGCAAATACATATGGGGCATCCTGCATGGGGACCTTGGCTTGTCATACCAGCAGCATCGGCCGGTCCTTGACATCATCGCAGAACAGATTGGGCCAACCATCATTCTGGCGGTTGCGGCGCTCATTGCGGCATGGGTCATCGCGGTTCTGACGACCGTCCTCGTCGCCGGCCAAGACAACATGTGGTCAACCTTGCTCAGCGGAATACAGGTGTTCCTGGCGACCGTGCCGCCCTACTGGCTGGCTACAATCCTCCTCGTTGTGTTTGCGGTGCAGCTTCGGATTGTCCCAGTCATCGGGGGCAATTCCCCGATCGGGCTCGTTCTTCCAACGATTGCGTTGGCTTTAGAGTTGTCAGGATTCCTCGGGCAAATCGTTCGCAGCGAATTCACGCGTGTCCTCGAGCAGCCATTTGTCATCTCGGCGCGGGCACGAGGTATGGGTGAGCTCGGCGTCAGGTTTCGCCATGTCCTGCGTCATGCAGCGTTGCCCGGCATCACTTTATCAGGCTGGGCGATCGGAAAGCTTCTTTCCGGTGCGATTCTGATTGAGGCGGTATTTGCGCGTCAAGGCCTTGGTGGAGTCCTTGTCGCTGCGACGTCCTCTCGAGACGTTCCAGTCGTGTCGGGGGCTATTCTGATCTCCGCCGGCCTGTTCGCCGTCACCAATATGCTCGTCGATCTCACCTACCGAATCGTCGATCCCAGGATCAAGATGACATGAGCAGGGTAGGTGACTGGAGCGCGTGTTCGCAGCTGATAGAGGCGTCGGCGATCCTCCGTCGTATTCCTCTTCGGGTTCACGTAGCTCTGATCGTCATTGGTTTCTTTATTGTCGCGGCAATCGCGCCGAGTCTGCTGCAGACGCACGATCCGCTCGCGATCGATTTGACGGCACCATTGCAAGCTCCCTCATTCGCGCACTGGTTCGGAACGGACCAATCAGGCCGGGATATTTACTCCCGAATTGTCGAAGGAGCAGGCCAGTCACTCACCATCGGGCTTGGCGCAACTGCGCTGAGCATCGGCATTGGGCTGGTTTTTGGCATCATTGCCGGCCTTGTGGGTGGCGCGCTCGACAATGTTCTCAGCCGGCTTTTGGACGTGCTGTTCGCACTTCCCACGCTGTTCCTCGCGCTTCTGTTCGTGAGCTTGTTCGGTCCATCGGTGCTGACCCTCGTTATAGCGGTCGGAGTTGGCACAGCTCCGGGCTATGCTCGGATGATCAGAGGGCAGGTTCTGTCTGTAAAAGGGGCGCCTTATGTGGAGGCTGCCAAGGCCCTCGGCCATCCTTATCAACGTATCCTATGGCGGCATATCATTCCGAACGCGATGAGCCCGCTCACGGCGATGATGACGCTTGGCGTTGGGCAAGCGATCGTCTGGGCGGCGGGTGTTGCGTTTCTCGGTCTCGGCGTCGCTCCCCCGGCGCCTGAATGGGGCGCGCTGCTAAATGCTGGGCGAAACTATGTGATCTTCGCATGGTGGCTTGAGATCATGCCGGGCATTGCCGTGGTGTCGTTTGCTCTCGGCCTGACTGTCGTCGGACGCTATTTGCAGGATCTCCTGGAAGGAAAGATCTAAGTAATGCTCCACGTTCCTAATCGACAAGTGCCCCCGCAGGCGAACCTTCTGACAGTCGATTCACTCTGTGTCTCATTCGGGCGGGATCTTCCTGAGGGAACAGCCGTGCGCGGCGTCTCATTCTCTCTCCAGGCTGGGCGCTGCCTGGCCATTGTCGGAGGGTCCGGCTCCGGCAAGAGTGTGACTTCGCGCGCCATTGTCGGTCTTGCCGGCCGCCGGGCTCATGTCCATGCGCGTCAACTGACCTTCGCCGGCACCGATCTCACAGCTCTCGATGATCGCAGCTGGCGGCGCGTCCGCGGCAAGGAGATCGGCTTCGTTCTGCAGGATGCACTCGTCGCGCTCGACCCGCTACGTCCGGTGGGCAAGGAGATTGGCGAAGCACTGCGTCTCCACCGTGCGGTTGCATCAAGCGAGGAGCTCGAACGGCGCGTCGTCGCACTCCTTGAGCTCGTCCGGGTGCCTGAAGCAGCGGTCAAAGCCCGGCAGCTGCCGCATCAACTATCCGGTGGCCAGCGCCAACGCGCGCTCATCGCTGCCGCTCTGGCCCTCGATCCACGCATCCTGATCGCCGACGAGCCGACCACGGCTCTCGACGTCACCGTGCAGGCGCAGGTGCTGGGATTGCTGGAAGAGACCAAGTTGCGGGGCAAGGCGCTTCTCCTGATCAGCCATGATCTGGCGGTTGTCTCCCGGATAGCTGACGAGGTCTTGGTCATGCATGAAGGCAAGGTGGTCGAGCGCGGATCGGCAGACCAGGTCTTCCAAGACCCTCAGCACACCTATACCCGCCAGCTTTTGGATGCGGTGCCCTCTGCGCGCCTGCGCGGCTCTCGCCCCTCGCGATTGCCCGCTGCTCGGGCGTGGAAGCCGCCGTTACGGTCTCAGGAGCAATCACCATCGACATTCCCTTCGGTCGTGCTCAGCGCGGCAAATCTTGTGAAGCGATTCAAAGGACCAGATGGCGTGCTGCGCACGGCCGTCGATGGTATCTCCTTTGAGCTGCGATCCGGCGAGACTCTGGGCGTCGTCGGGGAGTCCGGATCTGGCAAGTCAACGATGGCACGATTGGCGCTGGCGCTTGACCCGCCCGATGAAGGCGCCGTTCTGTTTCAAGGTCGGGCCTGGACCACGCTCACCGAACGCGACCGCAGGGCGCGGCGCCGGGCCATCTCGGTCATTTACCAGGATCCTCTCAGCTCCTTTGATCCGCGCTGGTCTGTGGGACACATCATTTCCGATAGCCTCGCAAGTGACGTGGAGAGCAGAGACGAGCGCTATGAGCGCGTTGTCGAGCTTCTTGATCTGGTCGGACTATCCCCAGCCCTGCTGGATCGCCGGCCGCTCGAACTCTCGGGCGGTCAGCGCCAGCGCGTTGCGATCGCCCGTGCGATCGCTCCAAGGCCCGCTGTGATCGTCTGTGATGAACCGCTCTCGGCTCTCGATGTCTTGATTCAGGCGCAAGTGCTGGACCTGCTGACCGATCTCAAGGCGCATCTCAACATGAGCTACATCTTCATTTCGCATGATCTCGGTGTAATCCGCCAGCTCAGCGACCGCGTCATGGTCATGCGCCAAGGGCGCGTCGTCGAGACCGGCACCAGGGACGAGATATTCCTCAATCCGCGCACCGACTATACGCAACGCTTGCTCGCAGCAGTCCCAAGCCTTGCGCGCGGCGGGGTGGCCAATCGTTCATTCAGCCGCGTCTAAGAAGACGCCGGCATAGATGGGAGCGTTTCAATGCGCTGTGATGAATGTCGTTTCGAGGATCGGACCAAGACCTTTGGCGAGTCCCCTTCTTCGGCAAGAAGGCCTCTCAGAATTAATGGCGGTCTCGTGAACGAGTACCGCATGCATCGGATTGCAGATGCCAAAGAGAGCTGGGGAAAGCCGCCTGCCCGCACGACCACGCACCAAGAGATCGTCTGCCTGCAGCAGATCCTGAAAACGGCTCTCCGTCAGCAATGGCTCAAGGCACTCCTGATCTTTCAGAGCCTTATCGGAAGAACGGGAAGATCTCCCATCGCGCCTGGTTCTCACGCGAGGAGTACCGCCAGCTCTACCAGGCGACCGGGCGGAGGGCCCGGAAACCCAAGAACAACAAATAAAAGTAATGGGGCGAGCAGTTGCATGACCTCATCCTATTCATGAGCAACACAGGCCTGCGCCCGGACGAGGCGTTGCGCCTTGAATACCGCGGCGTGACCGTGGCCTCGATGAAGGCACCCAACAAGGACGCGCTAGGACGCGAGCGCCATCAACGTTCCGAAGAAGAAGCCGCCGAAGAAGGAAGTGGCGGAAATCCGCCGAGGCGAGCTGGAAACGCTCCGCTAGCTGCCCAAGAGATGTGCGAAAACTGTTGGATTCTCTTGGCCTTAAGTCAATTGCGCCGTATAGATAGACCGATGCGGGCATGGCGGAACTGGTAGAAGCATCGGACTTAAACCATTGAGTGCCCTGGGGGAAACCCCAGAAGCAGAACTGCTCAAAGTCGGGGAAACCTTCACCGGCAATCCCGAGCCAAGCCCCCGCCAGGGGGAGGTGTAGAGACTAGACGGGCAGCAGCGGACATCGCCAGAGATGAAGGGATAGTCCAGACCACGAACGCCGGCTGGGCGGCGGCGAAAGCCGAAGTGGTAAGAAAATCCGTGGGCCGCAAGGCCTGTGCCAGTTCGAGTCCGGCCGCCCGCACCAACTGAATCAGATGAAAATATTGGGATGCAGATGAAAGAGCGATTTGAAGGAGAGCAGAACCGCCCTCAGCTCGTTGCGTCGCTCCGCCGTCAGGATTTCGCAGGCGGTCAGCTTGAGATCGCCAAAGCTCTGGCCGATGCGGGAGAACTCGTCGAGTTCAAACCCGGCGAAAACATCATCGTCCAGCACGCCGTCGATAATGACATCTATCTGCTTGTGACTGGAACGGTTGCTGTCGTCGTGAATGGAGCGCAGGTCGCGACGCGATCGGCCGGACAACACGTGGGCGAAATGGCAGCGATCGAGGCATCTTTGCCGCGTGCTGCAACCGTGACCGTTCTTGAGCAGGCGGTTACACTCAAGCTCACCAGTGCTGCATTTACGGCGGTGGGCGAGAAGTTTCCGGAAGTGTGGCTGCCGATCGCGCAAGAACTGTCGAAGCGGCTATATCAGCGCAACAAGACAATTTATCTTCCGAACCAAGCCCCGAAGCTTTTCGTCATGTCCTCATCCGAGGCGCTCAAGGTCGCGCACGCGCTGCGCTCGGGCTTGGAGAAAGAGGTATTCAGCACAGTTTGGGATGATGGTGTTTTTTTTGCCGGCGGCTATCCCCTCGAAGCCTTGGAAAAGCAGGTGAGCGAAGCTGATTTCGCAGTGGCGATCGCGGAGCCAGACGACATTTCGGAATCACGCGGGAAACGCGCACCCACTGTCCGCGATAACGTCCTCTTCGAACTCGGCCTGTTCATGGGAAAGCTAAGCCGGTACCGCACCATCCTCGTCCATCCAAAGGTGAAGGACCTCAAACTTCCCTCGGATCTGCAAGGCCTGACTCTTGTCCCCTACCAATCCGGCGACGATACGACGATCACAACTCGAATTGAGCCGGTGTGCGACGCTATCCGCGAACTCGTGAAGCGGCTGGGCGTGCGTACCTTTGCTATCGAAAAAGACCGATAAACCGGACAAACCAGCTTCGCTTGAGGCTAGGTTCGTTCTCGGCTTCTACCTCAACACTCAGGGGTAACGCGTGCGCGCGAAACGCGGTTGCGGACAGGTGAATCGCGGAGCGCTTCGCAAGCGTAACTATCAAAAGCACCGCAAAGTTAGTGCCGACGTTCGGATCTTCCACGATATCCCGCATCGCCGTCAGGTCTTTTGCACTCGGGAGCGGCTCAAACGACGGGTGCGAGTGCCACTCGCCTAAATAGTTGAAACGCCCATATTCATGACCTGTGCGCGCGAAGAACTCCTTCAGGAAGATGCTACTGTGGTCCACGTCTCGCACAAAGTGGGTCGCCGAGCCGCCACTGCGTTGGACCGACAAGTCGGCGATCCGGAACGTCTCGTCGCCGACGTGCTCACCGACGAGAACGCCTCCAATCTCGCGAACACCTGCACGCTTAAGCTCAGCAGTAAGCCTTTTCACCACCTCATGCGGAAGGATCACTTTCATTTTTTGTCGAAGATCTTGGCAATTTCCACGATTTCGGCAGTCACCTCTTCGGCAGAGAGAGTGAACGGCGTCTCTTGTGGTGGCGCTTCGGGCATCGGAATAGGATAGGTTTCGAAGGCTTGCGTGAATAGTCCCTCTTCCGGAGCGAGGCCTAACACGTAGACCGGCACAGCAAAGTAGGAAGGATCGCGGGCGAGGAGCGTATCGATGGCCAATCGCGCGGTCGCGGCCGCGATGCTGGTGACATCGGCGTCATCCGCGATCATAGGCGGGCCATCGCCGCCGGTGGCGTAGTCTCTCGTCACCGTCTTGCGCTGATAATTTCGCTCGGCGAACCAGTTCTCGATAGCGCGTCGCATCAGCTGCGGTGATGGCTCTATGCCCGGTCGATGGCGGGCAATCAGACCACCAAATCCTCCGCCGTACACCTCTGCCCAGACGACGGGTTTTTCAGAGGACTCCGCGACGGCAGAAACCAAGTTGTGGACATTGGAATTTGCGGTGGTATTGATGATGAGGTCTCGTGCGAGCAACGAGGTGATGGCAGTCTCGGCACTTCCGCTCGCTTCCTGGCCAGCCATGCGGATCCTGCGGACGTACACTTTGGCGTCCGGATTCACATTTTTAATCCGCTGGGTCACGGCATCCACCTTGTGTGTACCGACGTCGCGCCAATCGAGGTCGTGCCTGACCAGGTTATCAGGCAGCAGTAAGTCGTCGTCGACGAGGTAAAAACTTTCTACCCCAGACCGCGCGAGCATCGCCGCGACCTTGCTTCCCAACGATCCGCAACCGATCACCGCGACGCTCATGCCGCGCAGTCGTTCATGCCTGTCGTCCAGCCGCCGGACCTCCCGCTCCGGAGGAATCGTCGCTAACTGAAAGGCGTACTCTGCCGACGCCCAATAACAATGAGCTTTATCGCCCTTTAAGATCACAATGGTTGGCGTATTCTCTTCGAATCCCAATGCGGTGGCGGCCATCTTGAAATCGGCCAACCTTGATGTGGGTGGCAACGATTGTTCCTTCGCGATCCTAAGAATGGGCACCGTGCGCTCGTACGTTTCGCCGCTCAGCGTCGGCGGGACGTCGGGATTAAGCCAGATCTCGCCGTCGCTCTTGGTGACTTTGTCGATGATGTAGACATTGCTCTCGGGCCGATAATGCACCAGCATGTTGCCTTTGAGCATCTCGCCGACCTGCATCTCCGCGAAGAAACCTGCCAACTTGCGGGTCATCAGCAGTCGGAGGGTACGCGTTCGTAGCGTTTGACCTAGCGATACTTCATGCGCCGAAGGTACCCTCTCCGCTTTGCCTTCGGGAGGATTTTCCGCGAACAGCAAGCGATGCGAGCTTTCCAGCAGCATCGCGCCGGTAACATCGCTGGTCCAGTTATCGGGACGGTATTCCAGGCAAAGCTCACCACCAGGACCGAACTGGTGGTTTGACCACAAAGTGGTTTGCTCGCCACGCGGATAGACCGAAGGCGGTGTGTGCGGGAAATGTACAGGATAGCAGAGGAATACCGGATAGGTGCGCGTTCCGACCGTGATGTCGGCATCAAAGATCAACCGTTTGGCTTCGTCTGTCCGCCATCCTAGTGGTGACAGCCAATCCGCACTCGCAGCTAGCGCCTCAAGCCCTAGCCGTTCGCTCTTGAAGCGGGCAAGATCGGAAAGATACCACCACATCAAGCAAAACCGCCCGGCGTCGACGGTCCGGTCGCCCGGTTGGGAAAGCTGAACGGCTGGGCCGCCGCGGCGGCGGGCTGCAAGAGAGATCCGGTCGACAATGCTTTGGCGGCCTTTGCGGCCTTGTCGCCCTTGGCCGACATCTCGTTGACGGCAGTGTCGTAATCCAAGCCGGCGCGTTTGCGGCCTGAACCAAAGATGGTACGCACCGGCTCCGAGGCTTTGGCGTATGCGTCGGGCCCGATCGCAGTTTCGGTCCCGGCGCAGCGGGACTGCTCCTTCTCTGCCGCCAACACACCTCGGCTCACTGAGCAGCGGATGAGTTCGCCCTTCATACCCAGGCGCGTTACGTTCATCGGCCCGAAATCAAACCCAATTGCCAAGCCCAGGCTAGACGCATCGGTACCGTTAGCCTTCAGGCGGGCAAGAGCCAGGTTGAAGCTGCTGCGCATTCCGGCGGCGCAGAGCGTCATATTGCTAATGGTCTCTTCCACATCGGTGGTTTGCGCGGTGCCCTCCACCAGAAGACCATGGACGCAATCACCGATAAAGCGGACCTTCACGCCCTTGAAATCCTCATGAAGCGCCGCGTCAAGCTCGGCCCTCAAGACATGAAGTGCACGGACAACGTGTTTCGCGCCAGCATCCGTGGCGATGTTGTTACCGACGTAGTTTGTGAAGCCGTCCAGATCTCCGTACACCGTGCACGCCTCCTGGCGGCGCGAGTTCTTGGCGGAAAGCGTTTCGATATCGAGAGTCGAATAAGGCGGCGTGTGTCCGGAAAATTCGAACGCCCCGATGGGGTTATTCTTGAGGTCTTCCTGCCACTCCTTCACAATCTGGGCGGCAGTGACGTCGAGCTTGGCCTCCTTCTGACTGGTCGCAATCTCATCAGCCGTAAGAGGCGTGGTGTCGACAGAGGTGACCTCTGAAAGCCCAATGGCTTTCCGCGTTTTATTGGTCAGATAGATACCCGTCGCTGTGCCGCCACCAGCGCGCTTTGCCGCGTAATTTGCTGGCTCACCCAAGAATAGGGGCTCGCGGTGATCGCGGCGCCCATTGTTCACTGCCAAGGCTTTGCCTGTATCAATACCGACCCGCACCTTGGCAGCCGGATGATCGGCGTCTTCACCTGTTTGCGCTAAGACATCGATGACCAGTTGCGCTGTCGCCACGGCCCGATGCACGCGCTTGGCTTCATTGTCGTAAGGCTTCGCGATCACAGAGTGAAGGCGCTGGTTGTGGAAGTCGACCAGCATAGCGTCCACTCGCGCGATCACCCGGCTCACCGCCCGGTAGTGCAAATTCAAGAAGCGGAGCGTGCGCTTGTGGCAGGTCTCACCCTCGATATCGGTAACCGCCAGCATATCCCTGACATTAAGAATATCGGCGTAGAGGTGCACTCCGTCTACGCGATAAGCCACAGTGTTTGCCAAATTGGAGAGATCCGTGTCTCGGACGTACTCCTTGATCTCGATTGCCTTGAGCGGAAGCCCGTCGATCTTGGCATCGATCCGCTTTGTGGCACGCTCCTTATTCCAATTCCGGCCGGTCATGCTGTGCTCCGTTGTTGCGCGGCACACGCGGGACCTTGAAAGGAGGCACAACCGACAGTAGCAGCGCTATTTGATGTTCCACAACGCGAAGGTATTTCATTGCCCTTGCGCGCGTAGCGAGTATATTTAGAACATAGGAGGAACTTCTGAAACTGCGGATGGAAGAAATATAGACAGTTATCCCCGAATTTCCGGTTGCAGAGATTATGCGGCCCAATTCTCTGCAAATATTGAGGAGAATAGGCTTGTCCATGCTGAGATTAAGCTCCATAATCTCTGCAAAGGATGCTGAGATTATGGTCTATATTTATGAGTTAGGGGGCTGGCCGACCTTCCGTTGGAACCGCCAGTTAATTGCCGATCGCTTGGCTGCCGTTCGCCATAAACAAGGGCGACTGCTCGGACGCATGGAGCGCTTGGGATTCCACCTCAAAGCCGAAGCGGCCCTCCAAACGCTCACCGAAGAGGTGGTGAAGTCGAGCGAGATCGAGGGCGAGATTCTCAATCGTGACCAGGTTCAGTCATCAATCGCCAGCGGCCTTGGTATCGACATTGGCGCTCTTACACCGGCCGACCGCCACGTTGAAGTCGTGGTGGAAATGGTCCTCGATGCTACTGAACATTACGCCAGCGAACTCACAGCTGAACGCCTCTTTGGCTGGCACGCAGCGCTCTTTCCCACCGGGCGAAGCGGAATGACGAAAATCGTAGTCGGCGCTTGGCGTTCTGCTGAAACGGGTCCGATGCAAGTCGTCTCGGGCCCCATCGGGCACGAGCGTGTCCACTACGAAGCACCGCCCGCCGACCGTCTCGAAAAGGAAATGCAGACATTCCTTGATTGGTTCAATGGCGATGCCGGCGGCACTGATCCCGTCTTGAAAGCTGCGCTTGCGCACCTCTGGTTTATTACTATCCATCCCTTTGAGGATGGCAACGGTCGCATCGCGCGTGCCATCGCGGATCTTGCGCTCGCGCGGTCGGAACAGAGCGCGCAAAGATTCTACAGCATGTCCGCGCAGATCCGTCGCGAATGGAACGACTACTACGCCATTCTTGAGCGAACCCAGAAGGGCGGCCTGGACATCACCGACTGGTTGTCATGGTTCCTCGATTGTCTGGATCGCGCTTTTGATGGTGCAGATGCCATTCTTGGCGGAATCCTTCGCAAGGCGGATTTTTGGAATAGTCATTCAGCTCGCCAGTTCAACGAACGTCAACGGCTTGTTCTCAATCGCCTGTTCGACGGTTTCGACGGAAAACTCACGTCGTCGAAATGGGCGAAACTCACGAAAGTCTCCCAAGCTACCGCCGCGAGGGACATCGACGAACTCATCGGCTACGGCATCCTCAAGAAGGACCCTGCCGGGGGCAGGAGCACGAGCTACTCGCTTGAAGACTTGAAAGCCTGATAATTGACCATGAAAGACGATCAAGAAGAGGCATTTGAGAAGATTCTCTCAACGCACCTCGGTCGCAATATCGACTTCGTTAAGTTTGCGGAGACGAAAAATGCCGCGTTGCTCACGTTTTCGTCGGCTTGGATCATCGGTTCCATAAACCTACTGACGGGCCAAAGCACCCTTCCACTCGGCTATAACGTCGCCTTTTGTGTAGCCCTTCCGCTTTTTGCGTTTGCCGGACTTATCTGCATTCTTTCATTCGTTCCGCAAGTTTTCGCGCGCTTCCATCAGCCGGAGGATGACGCAAAGAGCCTTCTTTACTGGGAGCACATCGCTGACATCCCCGTGCGCCGATATCACGAGCGAGTCACGTATAAGCCTGGCGAGAACCACAGCGTCACCGAGCGCTATCTCGATGACCTGTGCGTTCAGATATCGGTCAATGCCCGCGTCGCCACGCGCAAATTTATGATGTTTAACATCGCAGCCGGTGGCGTGTTCGCAGCCATTTTGATCCTTGCCTCTCCACCCCTGTGGTGGGGTGTGCGGTTGTTCTTGAAATAAATTAGTTCGGTCCTCAGACCAGAAGAGCTCCCATGCAGACCATCGAAAACCTCCGTGAAACCGTACGCAAGCTCGACGCGACCGGACCCAATGGATTCGAGGGCTTGATGGCTGCCGTCCTGACGGAACTAACCGGTCGCACCTTCGCACTTGCCAGCTCCGGCTCCCAACGCGGCAAGGATGGTCAGTCAATTCTCGACGATGGCGCAATATCTTTTGAGGGTAAGCTCTACGAGGATGCGGTGGCGAAAGACCAAATCCTCTCAAAAATCGCAGAAATAGCAGTCGATGAAGAAGGGCAAACCGAACTTTGGATATTGGCATCGACAGGCCAGATCTCAGTACAGCACATTAATACGGCGCAAAAAGCAGGCAGAAAGCTAGGTATCGCCGTCAAGGTACTTGCTTGGCCAGCAACCGGCTTGTCCGAATTAGCCACACTGCTAACTATGGCACCCACGGCATCGGCCAGTTTTCTGGCAAGCCACACGCCAACTCCGCACGTCAATGTCCTCGCTCAGCTGCAGGCGGTGGCTCTCCATCCTCAGTTTTCCATACGATCGGCTGAACTTAATGCTGACCTCCAGCAGCCGAGCTTAGCCCCTGCATACGCGCTCCAAGATAACATTGCTTGGCTATCAGGAGCATTCGCGAGCAAGAAACGGGCTCGCGTGGTGTTCGGGCAGCCATTATCCCCGGATGATGCATCGATCGCGGGGGTTCTAGACCGTCGTGTCCTTCGGGCGAAGCTTGCCGATGCCATCTTCGCCAAACCGGACGGCTCTGTGGCCGCAATACTGGGGGCAGACGGTAACGGCAAGTCCTGGATTTTCGCGCAAGCGTGGATACATCAACAGGTCAAGCCATTGACCATCATCCTGCTGCCCGACGATTTCAAGATACCATCTTCGCTTGAATCGATGCGTGATCTTCTCATTACGAAGCTGATTGAACAGAGCGGCGATAGCCTTACTGCAATCGCGGAAAACCGTTGGCGCGATCATTTGAAAAGATGGCAGCGGCACAAAAATACCGAGAAGCCCCGGCTCGTTGTCTTCATTGACGGTCTGAACCAACGGGAAATCGGCAACTGGCCTCACCTCATAGACATTCTGAGTGAACTTGTCGCGGAAATTGGCGGCAAACTTGTTATCAGCTGCAGAACGCTCTTTTACAGGGATAACTTGGAAGGTCGCCTTGTCAGCAACGTCAAAAAGTATGGCGTACCGGAATGGAGCGACTCCGAGCTGGAATCGCTGCTGGCGCCGCTTGGTACTTCAATTTCGCTGCTCAACGTCGATGTTGTACGCAGCCTGCGTAATCCTCGGCTGTTTGGGATTGCAGCTGCACTCCTTAAAGACCGGAAGATCGATGAATTTGGCGAACTCAGCGTCAACCGTCTCCTGTTCGAGCACATTCGGCTCGGTGCGGTTTCGGACAACAACTCGATCGTGCCGCGGCAGTTTGTTCAAGATATTCGCTTGCATGCCGATCAGATCATCAAAAGGCTTTCAGACCATCAAGAGGCCGACCTGACCGTCTTTGACCGTCCTAGCCCGCTTACCGGTCACTCTCCTCAAACGGTGGCCGAGCAATTTGGGCTCATCTCAGCCGGCCGTTTCTTTGAAATCCTTGAGGACGATCCTAGCAAATACATTTTGAAAGAGGACGGACTTTCGCTCGCCCTCGGGCTGTCGCTTGTTGGATCTGCGCGAACCGCGTTGCGACAGGGAAAAAACGTGCTTGAGGCCCTCGGGAACGTTCTCGATCCTATAGCCGCGCTGGATAGAACAAGCGACGTTCTTATCGCAGCCATCGTGGCTTCCGTCCTGGACGAAGCTCCGAAGGAAGTCACTGCAGCTCTGGTACAGTCCTTCATCGCCCTACAGAATCTTGATCAAACGCTTTATTCCGAATTTCAAGCCTTGTTGCGGCAAGATCCTGCATCTTTCCTTGCTGCGCTTGAAAACTCGGCGCTTATGGAAGGCGTCACGGCTAACCAGTCCTGGCTCATTCAAGCAGTGCACGCCGGACGGACGACACCAGCGTGTTCTGTTGCGCTGAAGGATGCGATCCGCCGTTGGCTTAGCATGTACTCTGATCAGCCAGAGCGCATGATGATGCCAACGTATCACGGGGCACCGGACGAAAAGCGGAAGGAGGAGCGTGCAAAAAGCGAAGCCGAGATCGCCAACAAGCTACAGAATCTCTGCGATGACGAACGAGCGCTTCTGGACGGTCTCGTTCTCCAGAAGCGCGGCGACTATAGCCGACTTAGTGCTCTCGCCTTTCAGTTCTTGGCCGGCCATCCGCTGGCCCAATATGCAGACAGTTTGCGCAACTGGGCCTTCGCGGCGGCCCTCAACGGCGGGTACCACGATCACCATCAGGACTTTAACGATCTGATTCAGTTGAACGTTGCAGATTGGAGTGAGACCCGAACAGCGATTCTTGAGTCCGCCAAAATCTTGCAGAATCCAAACACATCTAGCATCGGCCAGTGGGCCCTTGCGTATTTGCTCTTCGCAACCGCGGACAGCGACGATGCGGCAGCGGCGAATGAGATCGTTCAAGAGCTAACGAAGGACAGAGAGCGCTTCGGCGGATGGCGTCTCGTCGAGGATTACTGCGCCACTGACCCATGCGATCCCTCATCCTCATGCCCGCCCAATGTAGACAAAACCGCTCAAAAATACGCGACCATCGATGTCTCCAAGCTTCGCTTACACATGGGTAATGGACAAGAAGATCATTTCTTTGAAATGGCACGCGCTGGTTTGGCACGCTTCAAACCACATGCCGCCATCGAGGTGATGCGCCGCTTCGCGGACCAAGCGCTATCCAGGCCATCGGACGATTTTCGCATCGCGGCGTTCTTGCTGGAGAAGCACACCGCCGCTCTAGACTCTGCCATCGCACGGCGGTTTGTCACGAAGGCCGCGGAACTTGCGACCGAAGCGTTGGAGCAAGGCGATAAGAACGAGGAGAAGCACATTGCGGCGCAATACGCGCTACTTATTGCATTTCCGCACATGAGTGGTGATGAGCAGCTTGATGCTCTTCTTGCTCATCCGAAAGACAAGACCTTTCTCCGATCATTGGCTGACCTGTTTCAGCCATGCGATCCTTTGAGACTAGAAGCCGGCTTAGCAAAGGCGATTGCGGATGGCGACGTGGTTGCGCAATTTCGCGCCCTCGCTTTTGCCGAACATTCCAGAACGCCTCTAACCCCGCGCACTAAGGAACTGGCCGGCAGCCTGCTGACGTCAGCTCATAAGCACGTCCGATTGTCCTGTTTGGGACTCATTCGGACCTCTCAGGATTCCAATCTCCTAGCCGCTCTGGTCGCTAGCGGCTGGACCGCCACAGAACTCGACAGCGCTACCAACAGGGCGGAGATATCGCATGGATCTGAGGCGCTGGTCATAGCATCGAAAATGGGACTCATCTCAATCGAGTCCTGCCTGGAACGCATTGACTTCTCGTCTTATCGAAATTTGGTGGAGCTTCTCGGTTCGCCGGCCGCATTAGCGATTGCAGGTCGGCTAGACATCGCCATCGATAAAGCTGCAATCTTCAAGATCCGACGCAACCTTCCGAACATTGAGCAACGAGTTGAAGATCGATACTGGCCCTCGCTTCTCAGCGTTTCAGACCGGCCCGCTTCCAATAAAACCTTCTCGCCTGAGCAGCTCAGAGAGCTATCCGAGGCGGGCGACGCCTGGTACGAGAGGCAAAAGCGCAACCACGATGCAGCAGAACAGTTCGAGCGCGAACTTTCAGAAGCTGGAGCGCAACTCATCATCCGATCCGTTACGGCCGATCTTATCCGCGAAATTGACAAGACGAGCCCGCAGACGACAGACAAATGGCTTAACCTGTTTCTGACAATCGACAAAGAAGCCTTAAACAATTTGCACAATACGGCGTTAGCCGTGGCCGAAGCGATTTCGTATCGAAATTCTGTGGGCGCACTCTCTTTAATGGGACGCCTTTCGCGGGGATCGCCTCCCGTCCGCGCCACCTTCGGCAGAGGTCATCTCACTATCGACGCGGTGACGATTTGGGCTGCCGCGACCAACGCTGAAACCATTGCACTCCGGTTTGCAAGGCTTGATCGCATCGGGAACGATTATGATTTAGCGAATGAAGTGCTTGCCGCCATTCGCGCAAACCGCGAAGTTGACCTTCGAGACTACGTTCTCGACCGCCGCAACCGGGTCGAACCTGCCCATCGGGCACGCGCCGCAATGCTGGCCGGGCTGTCACCCGCCGAACCGTGGGCGCTTGAAACAATAGAGATGCTCAAGGACAGTAAAGGATTCCTACAGGGAGCGTACAAAGCCGCCACCTACGCAATGGATCGCCACAGATGGTCAAAGCACTGGTCGCATCTTATAGCGACAGCGACAAACGTGGAGGATCTTTGGCGCTATAGCATTCTTCTTTGCAAGGTCGTGGATGGCCGGTTTAAGCCGTCCGATCTGGCAACCGAAGCTCCCAACTCCCTTTTGGAGAGATTTGCACCCACCTTCGAGAGTGGTCTCACAGACCGGATCAATCGCTGGAAGAACCGTCGCGATTCCAAACTGTTCGGCATGCGGGCACCGGACCTGGCCTTCCTTCGGCATTAACGGACATCCAAACGGGACCGAAGCTACTCCACGCCAGCTCACGCCAGACTCTCGGCTCTCCTTTCACGTGTAAAATGTTAGATTATTATCTTGAGTTGCACCTAGAGAGGCTCTTATGGTGAAGCGAATTGTCGGTGCGATAAAGAACATTGCTGCCATAGCTTCGTTTCTGCTCGTCTTGGCGCTCATCTTGGTTGTGGCGAAGCAGGTAATATGGCCCACGCCCAGCATCGAGACCGTTTCCATACCAAGCTCGGTCCAGCAGTGGGGCTATACACCCGAGACCTTCGCCCAAAAGATATCGGACAGGACCCAAGTCATCGCCGAGAAAGCGAAGCGCGATTTCGACGAGGCTTACCCACGCGAGTGGATTGGCATTCAACCTATTGAAGCCAAGATACCGGGCTCTGACTTCACAACCAGGTCAGCGGCTCAATTCGTTTCGGATGTTTTTGCTCTGCCCAGCAAACAAGTTACCGGAAGCGTGATTAAAACTGACCAACAGTTCGACCTTTCCTTCAGGGTCATTGGCGGCGAGCACGTAGACTCGAAAGTCAAATCAACCGGCGATACCGCTGACGCGGACGCAATTGTCACGACAAGCTCAGAGCTCGCAATGCAATTGATCCATCCATACGTACTCGCTGCGAGCCTGTATAACGATGAGCAGTCCAAGACGTTTGACCGGACGATGGCTGTCCTGGACTACATGATCAAGAATGGGAAAGACCCATATTACGCGCACAACCTCAAGTGCGCCGCCTACATCCGTCTTAATAAAACCGGAGACGCGCAGAAGGAGTGCGAGAAGGCAATCGGGATAGATCCTTCAAACTGGCCCGCGCGAGCGAACTTAGGAAATCTCTATTTGTCACTGGCAAAGCTCGGCATGAATACGAGGATACCCGGCGCCTCTGCAGAAGCAAAGCAGAACTGTGCCAAGGCGGACGAGCAACTGACACAGGCAGAGAAGTCGCATGCACTGACGAAGCTGTATGACGATTGGGCGGGGTGTCTGGACATACTTGAAAAGCAGGATCAGGCGCGCGCCCTGAGGCAAAAAGCCGGTAAGAAAGGATGAGCAATTAGCAATTCCTGACCTGTCCACCGGCAGGACTACCCCGCCACGGCTTAGATTGGCTCCGCGGTATCCGCACTTTCCATATCGGCCTCCGGCGGCGGCGACCGTCCTGCTTCATCGAACGAAGAAATGGTCCCTCTCAAGCCTTGGGGCATGAAGCTCGCCAAGCGGATTGGCATGCGAAAGGCAAAGGTCGCCATCGCGCGCAAAATCGCCATCGTTCTTCACTGTATCTGGGCCGACGGCACATCGTTCGACTGCGGCCAGGCGAAGGAAGCCTGATCTGATCTTGTAAAGTTCCTGGTCCGGTCTGACAGATTGGCGATGTCCCGCTGGGGCGGTGTTGTGGCGACCTCGGTCAATCGGCTGGTGGCGGCTCGTCCGCACTCCGTTGCAAACGTTGAGGCACCCCGCCCAGGACATCATCATGAGGCGCTCGCGACCTCGGAAAGGACCATGACCCCAGCGAAGACATCAACCAGCCCCGGCGATTGGACCGATCAAATGTATCGCAGCTGAAAAAAGACGTTGCGATTCCGTTCACAACCGAAAATAGTATCCTTGCTGGTGCGGCGGTATAGAGAGGCCGTAACCGACCAAGGAATTTTAGGAAGATGACCCGACATACGATCGAAGCCAACGAGAAGCCGATACTTGATATCTTTTGCGACAAGTATCTTTTCAGCATCCCCTCCTACCAGCGCCCATATGCCTGGACTACCGAGCAGGCGAGCGAGCTCCTTGATGACATAACAACCGCCTGCGGCGAAACGACAGATGTCGCTAACGCGAGCCCGTACTTTCTTGGCAGCATTGTCCTAATCAAGAACCCTCAGACGCCGGAAGCCGACGTCGTCGACGGCCAGCAGCGCCTAACAACCATAACCATTCTCCTTTGTGTCCTCCGGGACTTGGCGGACACAAAAATCGGCCACGCAATCCATAACTACATTTGCCAAACGGGTGACCCCATCAAGGACACTGCCGACGTCTTCCGGCTAACACCCAGGGAGCGTGATGCCGAGTTCTTCCGTTCGATGATCCAGGAGATGTCACAGACGGCGAGTCTGCCCGACGCGCGGCAGTATGCTGACTCCCGGGCTCGCATGATTGAGAACGCGGCGTTCTTCCGTGAGAAACTGAAGGACATACCTGACGAGCAGCGGCGACGGCTGACCATGTACATCGCGCAGCGGTGCTATTTGGTCATAGTGGCGGCATCAGATCAGGAATCAGCCTTCCGGATTTTTTCGGTCCTGAATTCTCGCGGGCTGGACTTGTCGCCCGCTGACATTCTCAAGGCAGAAATCATCGGCGCTCTGCCGGGCGGCAAGCAAGATGACTACAACAGCATATGGGAAGATATTGAGGACGAGCTAGGAAGGTCGCGCTTTGCCGATCTTTTTGGTCACATCCGGATGATCCACCGGAAGCAGAAGATGCAAGGCACGCTGATTGCGGAGTTCCGAGAATTTGTTTCGACCCGAAAGGACCCTGCAAGCTTCATAAACAAGGAGTTGTCGCCCTACGCCGAGGCATATGAACAGATCACTGATAAGAGCTTTGTTAGTTTTAAGCACGCCGACGAAATCAATCGAGAGTTAACCCACCTCTCACGCCTGGATAACTTCGACTGGCAGCCCCCGGCTATCGAAGTCATTGCGCGAAGGAGGGAAAGTCCCGAATTCATTCTACGCTTCCTGTCGGACCTGGAGAGACTCGCCTACGGGCTCTTCCTCATGAGGAGCGATCCTTCTGAGCGCATACGGCGCTACGGGAAGCTCCTCGGTTCAATTCAAGCCGGTGATGACCTGTTCGCGGCCGAATCGCCTCTCCAGTTGAGCGATGGTGAGAAGAGCTTCGTTCGGGAAGCCCTGCAGGGGGACATCTACAGGGTCACTCGTATCCGCTTGCCGCTTCTTCTCCGGGTCGACGAGCTGCTGTCCGGCGGCAGCGCCATCTACAATCAGCCGATTGTCACAGTCGAACACGTGCTGCCTCAGAACCCCTCCCAGGGAAGCAAATGGCTGACGGATTTTCCGGAGGCCTCTGAACGTGACCGGTGGGTTCATAAGCTCGCCAACCTGGTCCTTCTCACCCGCCGCAAGAATTCTCAGGCAAGCAACTTCGACTTCGTCGAGAAGAAGGAAAAGTATTTCGCGATGAAAGCTGGCGTCGCAAATTTCGCGATCACCAGCAACGTCCTGAAAGAAAAGGAGTGGACAGTCGCGACACTGAAGCGGCGCCAAGCGGAGATCCTTGGTGCTATTGCCCAGCTCTGGAGGCTTGATTGATTACCGAAATAGGGGTCAATAGTTGCCCAGTCAGGCACTACTCACCGTCCAGGGCATTCAGGAAGCTACTTACGCGCTCGGGCCGCTTTCTTCGCGGCCTTTCACTGCTCGTCACATCCTGGATCTGAACAGAATCAAGAAACCTCATTGCTTCTTATTCAAGAGGTCCGGGTTCTTCTTTCACCGGAAAATATCGGCATTACGTCCAGCCAACGCAATTCATCAGCGGTTATCCGCGTCGAGAAGCCACTGTGGGATGCTTTCGGCTTCGCCAGGTGGAGACAAATTGTGCCCCTTGTGGCACGCCAGTGGTGCGAGATCTCGAGGAGGTTGTTCTTGTTGAACACCTCCCTGCGGAAGTCCTGCCTATGGGTGACGCGACGTACAACGGTTTATAGTTGCTCTTGTTGCGCAGCGAGAACAGATAGGACACGGGCATAGGAAAGGTCCTGCAATAGAAACCATTCTTGACGCTCCCACGGGGCGTTCCGCTAACGACATCTTACCTTCGCGTAGATCGTGCAACTTTGGGTCCCATCGCAATATAGGACCTCTTTCCACCCGGAGGGGTCACAGTCTCCATCCCAGCACTTATGGTTCGAAGAGTGCTGCAATCGCGGTGCGGGCCATCGCGCAAAATACCAGCAGTGGCTCCCGCCCTCATGATTGCCTGCGCCTCTTCAAGCGTCTTCCGTTCGGTGGTGTAGCCCTGCTGATGGGCTTCCTCGACCGTCCGCGGAATCCTCACACCCTCTGCCATTTATGGTCCTCCTTTGCGAATGGCTGCCGCGACGGCTTTTCCTATCAAGGCGGCATTGTGGATGGCGGCGGCCTCGGCGGCGGCGGCGTCGCCGGGTGAGCGGGAGGTTGTCACATCCGCATCCGCCTGTTGGGATTCCTGCGGTGCAAGTTGCCGAGCATCTAAGCGCTTTGGGCTCGTCCATGATGCGACTGTGGGATTTGCGACTATGCTGTTAGGCCCAGGACACGTGCGCTTGAGCAAATAGCCTTTATAAGTCAAGCTCTCGCAGTTGGCACGAGCCTTGAAAAGGAGCTGTCATTCAGCATCGCAGCTCGAGGAATTGCAGTGATGGCTCACAAGATGAAGGCCTCTCAGTTTACCTATGCCTCGCGCCCGATTTCGACTCCCAGAACGCCATGTCCGTCCGGATGCGCGCTCGCGCACGGTTCCGTCACCGTGATCGACCAAACCAATATCGCGGTCCGCGCCGGCACCGATCGCCCGATGCCGATGACCGACCGTTCGGCGTGCCAGCCACCTGCTGCGTCTTCTTTGTGCTTAACACGCGCCAAAAAGTCGATGCGATGGCGGAGGCACTGATCAAGTTGCTCATCAGCGGGCGAGCAGCCGTCAGACCCTAAGCCCAACGGCAGGTCTAAGCCGACGCGCGCCTCCTCTGTGAGGCGCAGCTGCCCAGGCGGGCCGCCTGTTTCCGCATCGGTAGGCCATCACGAATTCAGGGCGGGAAAGATCCCTCTCGGCGGAACAACTCGTTTGCGGACGAGGCAGATCGAGCAGCAATCCATGAACAAAATAGTCGAAAGAAAACCAGGATCAGCTTTGCGATACGCAATGTCGAGACGAGCGGCTGGCCAACACCTCACTGTCGAGCTCAGCGAAATTGTGAAGCTCGCGTGGCCGATGGTGTTGACCCAGCTTGCGCAGGTCGCGATGATGACGACAGATCTTGCCTTTATCGGGCACATCGGGCCTGAGGCACTCGCCGCGGCCGCCCTGGCCGTCACGCTCTATCTCGTCAGCTTCACCTTTGGCGCGGGCCTGCTCGCGCCGATCGCACCTCTGGCGGCGCAGGCCTATGGCGCCGGGAATCCTGCTATGGTACAGCGCGCACTGCGCACGGGGCTGTGGGCGGCGCTGATGCTATCGTTTCCGATCATCGCGTTTGCGTTTGGCGGAGAGCGAATATTGCTCGCTTTCGGTCAGGCGCCAGACGCGGCGCGGCTCGCCCAGCAATATCTGTTCGGACTGGCCTTGGGCGTGGTGCCGGCGCTATGGCTTCAGGTCATCCGTAATTTCATGAGTGCGGTCGATCGGCCGGAGCCGATCTTGTGGATCACACTGGCGGCTATCCCCCTCAACGCCCTGCTCGTGTATCTGCTGGTCTATGGGAAGCTCGGGCTGCCGCGGCTTGAGCTGTTCGGGGCCGCGCTTGCGAGCACGTTGGTGAACTGTGCGATGTTCCTGGCCGGTTTCTGGTTTGCCACAATGCGTCGTCCTTTCCGTGACTACCACGTGCTTGCAGATCTCTGGCAACTCGATTGGCCCTTCTTGCGGCAGCTGATCGTGATCGGAACTCCGATTTCAATCGCCTCCCTGATGCAGTACGGAGTTTTGTCGGCTGCCGCGCTCCTGGCCGGCCTAATCAGCACCAGTGCACTCGCTGCTCATCAGATCGCGCTTCAGATCACCGTGATTACATCCATGATCGCTTTCGGCATCAGCATGGCGGTGGCCGTGCGCGTTGGCCATGCGGTCGGCCGCAGCGACGGTTCCGGCATCCAGCGGGCAGGCCTGGCCGCGATACTGCTCGGTACCCTCATCGCTGCCCTGCTGACGGTTGCGGTGATCGTCGCGCGTTTTGAGATCGCCGAGCTGTTTCTGGACAAATCGGCCGGAGATGCCTACGCAACGATCGGACTGACTGCAGAGCTCCTTATCGTCGCAGCGAGCCTTTTTGTCACTGATGCAGCGCAGAGCATTGCGGCGGGCGGTCTGCGCGGACTGAAGGACACCCGGGTGCCGCTTCTGTTCGTCGGCATTGCGTATTGGCTGATCGGCTTCTCACTTGGCTACGTGCTTGGTTTGAAGATCGGGCTTGGTGCAATCGGTATCTGGATTGGCTTGTCAATCGGGACAACCATCTACGCGGGGCTCCTCGTCCTGCGGTTCCATCTGCTGGCGAGCAGGCGTGCTCTCAGAGCCGTCACTTGATGGCGGGAATCACGGTTATTGGCGTAATAATCTTAGGAATGCGAGGCTACTTACTTAGTGTGCGCTCCGCCTTCATACCGAGGCAAGCCGTTTGGTTCGGAAGAAGATGCTGAACCGCGTAGTCACCAGGAGCTGCGGGCCTTTCTAAGGCACATCGAAACGAATGTGCCGGCCAACTTGGCCCCCATCTGGGCAGCACTCCAATGAAGCATCCAAGGTCAGGACCTGGCTCGCCCGATGTCCGCGCTGGCACGTTCACTTCACACCACCCACGCCTCCTGCCTCGATCAGGTCGAACGCTTCTTCACGCTCATCAACTAACGCGCCCATCCGGCACGGCCGACGTCGTAAAAAAAGCGGCATCTTTCTCCGCGCTTGCGATTTCACGCCCCTTCATGTGGACCGCTAGTCCCAACTCCACCCTCCAGTACCTCGCGCGACTTTGTCGGCGAACTTCCGGGACGGAACTGCGTCGCCGGGATGAAAACTGAGGAACGGAAGGCGGCCGGCGATTTGTGGCTCAATGGTCCGACATCTGGAGAATGCGCGTACGTGCATCGAAGGCAACTATTACTCGATCGTCATAGAGAGCGACATTGGCTTTGCGGTCGAAGGCATAGAGAACAAGCGGGACTTGCCGTCTCGAGCGTTGCGAACCATTGTCCGGTTTGTGACAGAGACGCGAGTGCTGTCAGTTACGAAATTCTAGCGGCGTCCGCCGCGCCGTTTCTGGACACGCATTCAACGTCAATTCAGGATAGGTTAGGGCTGGCACAGACATTGCTATTGAAGTGCGTCGTAAAGGCCGACTGCTAGAATAACGACTGCATGAAATTGTGGAGGTACCCCAAGTTGCGGCTTCTTCGGTCTTTGCTGTCGACACACTGATGAGTATCCGAATGGGAAAGTCGTGGGGAGATCAACTCCGTCTGCCACAGCTTGCTTAGGCTCATGTGCGTGTCGGCTCGTGATGGCACAATTCCAAAGAGCCGGCCAGGAAATTTACACCCTGATGAGTGATGATGCCTGTGTCGCAGAAAGAAATCCAACGAGCGCTATGGGGCGCATATCGAGTCTACCTGAAACACGCAGGCGAAGCAAAATAACGCCCGCACAGGAGGCTGAGAAAGTGCGCTCGTCATCGAGAATGGAAGATGTCGACAGTGACGCAAGCCACCGATACCAATAGCCAGTTCAGCGTGCACGAGGAGCTGGGAATCCGCCCAACGACGATAAACCAATCCTCGGCAGATGGTGACTTTGTCCGCTACTGGAGCCGAAACAGTGATCGCGCGTCCGCGTTGGCCGCGGTGGGAAAGCGAACCGAGGAAGCTATCAAGAAGACCGGCATCGGCCTGCAGCTATCCTGCGAGAACTTTAACGGTCACGATCTATCCGGATTTCCATTGCGGCGATGCATTCTCAATCGTGCGCAACTTCACGGAGCGAAGCTGGATGGAGCCGATCTGTCCGAGGCCAACCTTATCTGCCCAGGATTAGAGCGAGCAAGTTTCCGCGGAGCCAAGCTCGATTTTGCGTATATGCATGCAATTGCCGCTCAGGTCTGCAGTTTCGACGATGCAAGTTTGCGCAATCTCATCGATGCAACAGGTAGCCTGTTCCACGGATGCAGCATGAGGAGAACGCGTTTCGACAATGCAGTCCTAAGTGGCGTCCTCTTTTATCAGTGTGACGCAAGCCAGGCTGTCTTTGATGGCGCCGAACTGCAAGGATCGACCATCAATGAATGCTACCTGCCTCGCTCGTCCTTCCATTTTGCCAATTTGAGCCAGGTTACAATGACCAAGGCGCATCTCACCGGCAGCTCCCTTCTGCAGTCAAGGGGAGAGTGTCTATCGATCCTGCGCCCCACTTCGGTCGATGGTCTTGTTCTAGAGAACGCTCATCTTCCCTATTTCAGGCTTTCAAAGGCGAGCGGTCGCATCCTGGCCAAAGCGCTGGCCGCCCCCTTTTCGGATTTCAGCCTCTCAAATCTTGCAAAGGCAGAGCTTGAGGAGGCAGACCTATCTGAGGCGCGACTTCTGTCTGTGAATCTAGCCAGCGCCAACCTCGTCGGCGCGGTGCTTAACGGAGTATCTGTACGCTCTTGCCAGCTCGATGGGGCTGATCTATCTCGCGCATCAGGAGAAACCATTTCGATCACCGAGAGCACGATGCGCTACGCCCGATTGGGCGGCTTTCGTGCGCGCTGTGCGTTTATACGCGACTGCGATCTCGATGATGCAGATTTTTCACAGGCGTATCTCTATCGATCAATGATTACAGGTGATCCTCCGCAATCTATGGCCTTGAATCGCGCCAATTTCGAAGGAGCAAACCTTGTTCAGTCATATATTGCAGCAGGAATGACCGGCAGCAACCTGGAGGCCGCCCGTACCGCATATGTTCGAATGAATCAATCGTCCCTCCGCAAGGCCAACTTGAGTGGAGTTACGCCGTTCCAAGCAAGCTTTGTAAAGACTGATTTTTCGGATGCAGAGATAACGACTTTTGAACCGCCGTTCTTTGCCGACAGGTGTCCTGGGCTCCAGGCCGCTCTGGAGGGGGTGGAAGATCAGAAATACAAACCTTCAGAGTATCTGGCTGACTTCTCATCGCTAATGAGACGCGGTCGAGAGGGATCGAGCTGATTTTAGCCGAAATGCGCATGGCGATCTAGACCAGCTGTCATCCCAGAAGGAAAATGGAAGAGCACGATGCGCCCCGCTGTGGCGGCGCTCCCAGGCGCTCTTGCGCGGCCAGTATGAGGGTCGCTCTCACCACGCTTCCTGTCTGATCGAGGAGCCCAGCTGCTGTGTAATCAACAAGAGCGGAGCAGGAAATGCATCTAGCGTCTCTTTCATCTGGAAAGGCCTTCATTGCGGACATGGCAAGGCGAGGTCGAACGATCGGCACAGTACACACTCTGGGTGCATTGCATCAGGGGCACGCGGAATTGATCAGAAGGGCCGCAGTCGAGAACGATGTCGCCATTGTCACGGTCTATCCGAACAAGATCCAGCTCAGCCCGGGTCCTGAATACGAGTTCAATTTGGATGATGACATTGCGCTTGCGCTAGGAGCGGGCGCTTCTGCTGTGATTTCGACGACGGACGCGGAGATGTTCCCGCCAGGATATCGAACGTTTGTGTCTCAAGGGGATTACCCGCTGCGTGCGAACGGGCCTCATGGGCTCCTCATGGAAGGTATCACCGGATGCATCCGATGGATCTGTTTCGCTCGACCATCTCGCAGTTATTTCGGCTTGAAGGATATTGGACAGGCTCTTCTCGTAAAGCGAGCGGTGGCAGATCTGCTTCTTGATTGCGAGATACGATTTGTGCCGACAGTACGATACAAGAATGGAGTGCCTATTTCGTCACGTTTGCGACACTTCAATCGTTCCGAGCTGGACGAGCTTTCGTCCCTTTTCCTGGCGCTGGACCACTTGAGAAAAGAGGCCGCGCGGGGAGTATCTTGCGCCCAAGACCTGATAGATTCGGCAAGACCGCTGATCACATTCCGACGGTTTGAATTGGAATCTCTTCGCATTGTTGGCGCGGACAGCTTTGAAGATCAGAAGCAGATCGAGCTTCCCTTCATAATCAGTGGAGTCGCCCTTGGTCGCGGCCTCAGAGTGCCTGACAATATCTTTGTACCGGATCAAGAGTCACTTTTGCATGGTCCTGCTGATATATGGATCGACTTGCCCGAAAGGTGGGACTCTGGCCATCATGCACCGGCGCGGGCTTGAAGAGATTAGCGGCGGTTCGCGCATTGGTCGCCCAATCGGCTAGGCGGCTTCGAAATGTCATTCCAATCTGCTGCCTGTCTCTGGCGAGTTGCCCTCGCTCCAGCCGAAGCTCTTCGGCTTTGCGCGACACCTGGAAGTCCTTAATTGCCAATTGCTCCTCGAAAGGCTGACGTCTCCGGGAGGAGAGAACCGCAAGGGACTCTGTAAGGCGAACGATGGTCCTGCCGTGCATTGATTCCGTTGACCGCAGGCCTGGTCGGCGGATCACGTGACGTTGATCGTGCTGTTCGCGCACTTCCTCTTTCGCGGCGACTTTCATGACCGAGCAGGTTGCTGACCTATACAGATCGGGGAATTGCAGCATGGGCAGAGTGTCCCCGTTGGAATGTCCAGTGAAATAGAGCTGGTGCCGGTTGTTTCCGCGTCGATAGATGGGACCGCTGCCGGGCGTTAGGCTGCCATACGGAATGGCAGCGGGTAAAGTAGGCTTAATCCGGCGTGCTGCCGCCATGACCTGGAATGGGGACGCCTACTGTTATGGAAGTTGAGATATAGGCCGATCGGGCTGCGCGCGCGGCTGACGCTGTCATAGCGGGCACATCTCCTCGTGTTTGACGTTGCTCCAGAGCCGATCGACAAACACGTTGTCTCGCCATGCGCGTTCCGTCCATGCTGATCGCAATACCGTCGTCGGCGAGCAAGCCGGTAAAAGCCTGTCCAGTGAACTGAGAGCCTGAGCCGTGTTGAAGATGTGCGGCTTGCCAGGACGAGCCAAGGAATACGCCAGCGTTCGACGCAGAAGTTCATGGTAATCGACAGTCGCCACGACAGACCGCGACGTGCTGCGCAGTCCAACACCACAGCGAGATCGGCGAAGCCAATCGCCGTCAGAATGTAGGTGATTTCCATCGCCAGACTTGGTTCGGTCGCGTAATCTCCATGACGCGCAGCAGATATGGATGGATCTTGTGGCCGGGCTCGGGTCTGGTGGCGCGCGGATGGCGATAGAGCGTCTATCCCAATCCGCCGCATCGCCGTCTTCACATGCTGGCGGCCGATCTTGCTCTCTGAGCCGTCGTTGATCCCTATGGTTGAGTTGATCGAGGTACTCTCCAGCAGCATTGAGCCTCATTCCACCGAGTAGTCGCTTTCCTATCGGGTCGCCTCGGATCGGAGACATGCCGATGTCACTGTGAGGCGCACCCATCCGAACAACAATCGAGGAGCTTGAATCGGAAGTAGAGTCGGGTTGTACAACACGACGGCGGGATATCCGCGGAGCATAGGCAATGAAACAGCTCTCTCTCTCTCTCTCTCTCTCTCTCTCTCTCTCTCTCTCTCTCTCTCTCTGTATGATACTTTATGTTGTTTGCGGACTGCTTGGGTTGAATGAGATTGCGCTCGCGGACTCAACGCGGCGCTACGGTTGCATCATAGACGGCACCGATCGAGAGCCGACAGGCGATCGGAATGGGCGCACCATTGTCAGCCTTCAATACGCCTGCCGCGTAGCCGATGGTCTGTTGAAGGACGCGGGAATTACGGGGCTGTCGGTCAGCCAGTGGGACAGTGAGAAAGGAAGGTACTTGGCTTCTATCGACATTTACCGTGCGCTCCACGGAATTGCGGTTGGTCAGGTGTTGGAGGGGACCGGTTCCTCTGTCACGGAGGACAACAGGGCTGTTGGCATCGCAGCTTCCGGCAAGATGGTGTTTAAGTTCGCATCCGGATCGTTGGCGGCTCTCTCAGGAAGAACCGTAAAATTCACGACCAAACCCGTCAGTTCTCGTCAATTCTAGATGGAATTCACAGATTGGCCTGAAGCCGCTCACCCGAAATGACTCGCGTCGCGATAACGGTCATCTCGTTTCTAAAGGTCGAGTCGAGCTGTGAAGTCGCGATGTTTCCATTCCTGGCTCCGCGACCAAATAAGGTGGTGAAGTGGAGCTGGCACGTTGTGGCGCGCATTGGCGAACGTAAAAAGCATTTTGTGAGATACAATCAATTCCGAAATAGAACGTCAATGGAAGCCGAGACGAATTAGCACACGCCTTGGTGTGCGTTGCGTGCACGGGTCACTCCGCCGAGGTCGTCCGCGGCTGGCGGTGCGGGCCGCATCGGCTTTTCCGAGAAGAGGCTTGTCACGGCGCTCAACGTATCGGACATTTGTGCGAGCGATGCACGTCAAGTCGCGACTTAATTCAATCC
Organism: Bradyrhizobium sp. 154; assembly: GCF_023073875.1. NCBI lineage: Bacteria > Pseudomonadati > Pseudomonadota > Alphaproteobacteria > Hyphomicrobiales > Nitrobacteraceae > Bradyrhizobium > Bradyrhizobium sp. 154. The sequence continues at coordinate 29,440 of NZ_JADPKG010000116.1, read as the reverse complement.
TCTAGATTGGCAGCGATGTTGATATCCAAGCTATTGACACAAGTCCCAGTTCACGTTGAAGCATCCTCCTGAAACGGAATCCCGCAAAAGGAGTGATATAGCCCGTTGTTAAACCGCAGCGGGAATTGATATCGCAGATAAGATTGATCTCTCGCTTCGGGACTGCGCGCCTGCTCCGTATGTGACAGGCGGATGAAACCGTCGCGCAAATTTACTAAATTCGATATGACGAAACAAATGTATTTCTATCTTGCAAATTGCATATGGAAATATGATTAACTTGTGGTAGAATAGTGCAGCGTAGTCGCGCTGATTGATGAGACCGCGAGTTATCCGCTTCGTCCTCATAAGCTCGAATGTACCTGTTGCGGACGTGTGAAGAGTTGCCTTCCCAAAAATATCTTTAAGCTTAGCTCCCGGACAGAGCGAACATTTCTCATCGGCGAAAAGAATGCTGGTTTCGTTTCATGGACTGGACATCTGTTGACCGTATGATTGCGATGTAAGAGCGAGGTAATCGATCATGTTGCACGTCGATCCCGGCACCGCTGCCCGTCGACTCGTCCTCTGGTCAGAGCCGATGCAAGAGCCGGAACTGTGCGCGACGGAGCGGGTCACACGATGGTCGTGGTCTGTAGCCCAAGATGCATTGCAGCCTTTTGTGGCGAGTGCTGCAACACATTGCGACCGAGTAGGGTGCATCACCAGGCCGACTTGGTTGGCTTCTGTTGTCGGTCCCTCGACCGAGTCGTCACGCAGCTTTGTTCGCGCATCACGATAGCAAGAGAATGAGCATGAGCAACATGACAGATAACATTATCCCGCCAGCGGATATCGTCAAATCCATGGCCCGGCTCGGTGCCGAGATCAAGAACGTCAGACTATCAGATGAATTATCAGACGAGATGGTCCGGGCTATTAGCCAGTTACTCTTTGAGCACAAGGTCATCTTCTTCCGTGATCAGGGACATCTCGATGATTTCGAACAGCATCGCTTTGCCCTCAGGCTTGGTTCGCTGGTAACGCCTATAGATATGAAGCCGGATCATCGCAGCGCTCATGCGGGCCAGATGCACACGAACGTCAGTTTCGGTGACGAATGTCCGAAGATCTCGGTGCTGCGCGGCGTCGTGATCCCGCCTGATGACCGTGACACAGTTTGGTCAAGCACTGCGGCCGCGTATCTTGATCTTCCGGAGCCGCTGCGGATGCTGGCCGACAATCTCTGGGCAGTGCACTGCAGCACCTATGATTGCACCTTGACCAGGCACTCCGCCCAGATGGATGCAAAGCAATTTGGTGATGTCTTCACCGGAACCATCTGCGAGGACGCGCGTCCGGTTGTTCGCGTCCATCCCGAGACGGGCGAGCGCTTGCTCGTGCTCGGAGAGTCCGTGAGGAACTTCGTCGGCCTGGAAAGATATGCGAGCCAGAAGCTGTTTGACCGCCTTCAATCTTACCTCGCCTCGCCCGAGAATAGCGTAAGATGGAGCTGGAAACCAGGCGACGTTGTAATCTGGGATAACCGCGCGACCCAGCGCTGCGCCATCGGAAAATCCAGTGACCGAGATGGAGTCGAGAGGCGTTCTATCGATGGCGATGTACACCTCAGTATCGCTGGTCCTCGCAGCGTGGCGCGCTCCAAGCCAAAGCTGCAGACGGCCAAGGCTGCCTAGTGTAGCCACTGATCTGGTCTATCGTCAAAGAAGGAAGTGATCTGAATTGAGCGTCACCAAGGCTCTCCTGCGCGCAATGAGGCTGAGTAGCTGATGCGTACGCCTTGGTCTGTTGTTTCCGACGTTCACGACGATGCCCCACTGAAGCTCGGATGGATTCGCATAAGGCACACGCATCCAAATTGTTGGTACTCCTCATGTTCGCCTCCGAAACGAGCCGCTCTCTTGCGTGCAGTTCTGAATGAAGTTTGCAGAGAACTCCCGGCTGATGAGACTGGCACCCGAACGCACGTAGCTTCGAGAATCCTTGAAGCTGCGTCACGAGGAGAGACGTCCATTGAGGTCGTCAAGCAAATCGGCCAGACGGCGTTGACCAGCTCTCCGACGATGTGGCCTCGGAAGGGCTCCCACTGTGTTAATCCGGCAGCCGTGGCGGGGTGGCGAGCTCACAGGAAACCAACATGGATCGACGATATGTGCGCGAAAAGGCGAGCCACCGCGCGACTGATCCGCAGCGACGATTGGCTTGAGGTCAGGCAATTGGCTACCTGCAAGGCAGTAGGGGCCGCCGCATCAGGTGCTGAATTGAACCTCTTCGTTAAGAAGCTAATTTCAGCCTCGGCGAATGATTGGTGGCCGCTATGCTGCGGTCAAGGCGACGCATCCAAAAAACCTCAGCCAGGCGAAGATGCTATGAAAAGTTCATACGCGTCACTGCTCAAGATTGACGGCGCAGGTTCGCACATCTGGTCTTGCCGAGCAGGCTCCATCTACAAATCATGTGATCTCCGCTGCGCGTGCTGCGGTCTAGCCGTTCACGAGCAGTGCGCTGATGCCTTGTCACACCGCTCGTACCCGCATTGTATTTATCGCAAATCTCAAAGTCGGGCCCGACCGCGGACAAGTGCGGAGCCGCGGCGAGCCATTCCTCGATGATGGGTTGTAGGGGTCGAGCATCGATGGCACATAGCTGCCCGATGAACGCCCCGCTGCTCACCCACTTTCCAACCATCGCCGAGCTCTCGGGCAAGGGCGCCACGACGCTTTGCGCACCGGCGCGATAGTCATCGCTGGCTTTCGAGCCCGCTGATCAACGCGCTTGCCCAGCTCATTTTGAGCGTCCCCCATCTGTGCCAGCAATGCCACCGGATCAACTGTGCGGTAAATCTCCTCGCTGGCGGTAGCCTTCGATCTGATCGGTACTTTAAGACTCAAAGGGCTCTCAGCCGATTTTTTCCAAATCGGCCAGGCACTTTTCCAGGTTGCCCTTGGCTTCGTTCAAGAGCCTTTGCGTTTCACCAAGTCGCTTGAAGTCAGGTTTCACTGGGCCGGCAGCCACGGCGCTGAAGTGTTGGCAAACAGTCGTGAGATCGTTCGATATGTCCTCGAGAACGAACGCTATATTTTCGAGGGGCACGAGCTCCGAGAAGAAGCTGTTCGAAACAGGGTCGTCCTGGCCGGTGGGGCCCTCGAACTTCACCTCGACGAATGGAACGAGGACATGGCGATTATCACGCGCAGCTCTGCCTACACTCATGACCAGCGAACTGAACGTTGATGATATGTAGGTGAGCCGGTCGACGAGGGCGCTTCCGTATAGCATGACGGCATCGGGGTCGCTTTGCGGCTCATCTGGGCTCAAAGCACCAAGATCATCTTCAGTCGACATGTTCGCTCTCCTCGACGTATGGATGCAGTATCCCCACGGGGAATGAGGCAGGTTTCGGATTGCTCACCGCCTCTATCGTGTAGAAGCCATGAGCCTCGGCTTTTTTTGCCTGCACAACCCTGACTGAAAACCCTCGATATGAATTTTTTGTTGGAGCCTTCAAATATCCGGGAGCTGAAGGTGTTGGTCCGTGAAGATGGAGCAAATAATCTTCAATCGCGCGACGAATGCCTACAGCACTCGCGTTCCGTAGCCCCGCGGAATCATGAGTGTGCACCGAGCCGTGTATCGTCAAATTGAAGAAATCCCGAAGAACATCCGCGTCTGCTACAACGTGCTGAGAATGAGCGGCTCCGACTCGCGCGAACGTCTCTCTCACCTGCGCGGGTAACCGGTCGCGGTTCTTCGTTTCGCGCTTTTCGCGCCTGTCCAGCTCGAGCAGGCCGCCACGGGTCAGGGCGAAAAGGGCAAATTTGCCTTGGGTTGTTCGTTCGACGAGCCGCGCATTAGTCATCAAACGAAGAATCCTGCTGAGATTGGCATCTCGCAGATGTAGTCTCTTGGCGATCGCCGCCTTCTCCATCTGTCGGGACGGCGTGTCGCGGAGCAATCGAAGTATTGGCACTACGTGCTGACGATGCAGGACCTTGCTTGGACGTGCGAGCTTGGACGTGTTTATCGACATATGTAGAAGGTCGTAGAATGCTCTGAAGCGCTCCGCATAGGCAGTATTCCGCGCGCCAAGCGTTGCGCTTATCCGTCGCAGAATATCGAACCATTCTCGTAGCTCTTGGTCACGCCGCCGGCTCTCCAGGGTGTTCCAAACCCACGCTCCCAGAGTGGCGTAGAGGCGCTCCAGGCTTTTTTCAGATCCCTCTTTGAGGAGCTTGGAAATGACGTGCCTGGCTTCGCTCGCCGTCGCTTCGCCCGCCTCTACCTTTTCCAATGCCAGATCCGACATGGGCTAGCCCTACATCACAACGGTTAATATCGCTTTACAACGCTATTACTCTGATTTTAGTCCCCGAATCTAGTTGTCAAGAGCCCCATTTGTAGGCGGCCCAAACGGTGTTCTGGCCGAGTTCCTTGGACGAAACCGCGGCGGGCTCTTTGAGCAGAGGTAATATGGTACCTATTCGATGATCTATGAACGTCGTCTGGGTCGGATGCTGCACCACGAAGCTGCGGGTACCGAACCTCACCTCAACTTGCGCCGCGGTGGTCTGGTGGCCCTGCATTGTGCGGTCGTTACCCATTGACGGGACGAGCATGACGTCGACGTCGAGTTCACTAAAAGGCGTCTGGCACACGTCACAAAAATCCAGGCAAATGGCGACGCCGATCAATGCGCCTTCTGTAGCAAGGACACATACCCGGTCGCCAGCCGTGATATTTTCCATGCCCCAACCATCGTCGGCGTAAGGCGCGATCTTGTCGTAGCTCAAGCGCTCCTCTCCGTAGCCGTCGTAGATCCGGGCCCGGTTGACAATCCCGTGGTCGGTTTTCTCATGCCAAGTCCCTGGGATCAGAATTTCGGGCGCTTCGAGCTCGTCCGTAACATCCCGGTCTCGAATGAGCTCGACGATCTTCGCACGCAGTTCCGGCGAGACAGTTAGCTCGGGCCACACAACTGCGATGCAGTTCTCCTTCAGGGCCTGAGCAATCTGCTCAGAAATTGCGCCGTCTGCTGACGGCGCTTCAACGCTGGCGACCCTGAAACGCTTATCGCCTGCTATGGAGCAAAACTCTGGCTTGAGCTCTAGGGCCTTGAACAGGCAAGCACCCATCTTCCATTTGCGCGCGTCCGAAGCCGTCGTATGCAACGTGCGAGTATCCACCACCTGGACAGGGTAGCCCTGTATCACAGCAGGCAATATTCGATGGAAGAGTAGACCCCGCTTCGAGTAGGCCTGAAGCCTTCGAGCTGGGCGCAGTGCGCTCACGCCTTGCCGCGGAATGAACCAGCATCCAAGCTGCTCGAGGTGCCACTCACTCGGCGCAATCGGCCACTGCGAACGCCGCTCAGCAAGCACCCTGTCGATTTCCCGTATGAGGCCGCCCATCCTTGACGCCGCCAGGTCAGGCGTCTCATGGGACAACGACCACGAGAGATGGCCGTCTCCTATTGAGGAGGCGAAGCTCTCTCGTGCCTCCTCGATTCGCTTTTCCGTGAGATTCCGATAGGCCTTGTGCACGCTTCCCGGAGCATTCCTAAACAACATGTCGAGCTCGATCAGCGCTTTCCTGAGCTCATCCCGACTGGCATTCGTGATCAGCTCTTGCCGCTCGGCAAGCTCTCGCGCTCCATTCTTCCAGGCGTCAAAGGCTGACGTTTCGGCTTGGCTATCCACGGGCCCAGGCAAAGTTTTCGTCCAAATCAGACCAGCAATATTTTCCATCGATAGGCGTGCGCAGACGATTTTGCAATGCACTCGACTGGTTGCTCACACTTCTCGGTCCTGTGCCGAGCGCCAAGCCTTTTCCGTTTCCGCAGATGTGCAGAGCCGCGGGGAAAATCTGCACAAACCACGGCGGTGGCAACGAAAAGCTGCATCCTTCCTCTGCGAGGAAAAGCCGTGGCACCTCGGGGCATGGCGTTTCTATCAGCGCGCGCAGCTACTTCGCGGTCAGATTACTGAGACCCTGTTAGCTGTAGGCGACTGCGGTTGATCCATAATTGGCGAGTTGGATTCAGGCGGGCTACTTTCCGGCACATCGCAGCCAGTATGCCGGAGAATGCGGTGGCGCAGTTGCGTGCTCATCGAGGCGTCCGAACGGGTGCGCGGCTGCTGATCGAGGGATCGCCAGATGTGCTCAATCGCGGCACTCTCTTGTTGCTCTCGAAAACAGGGTTGGCATTTCAGCGATGCGAATTGGTCCGACTCAATGGCTGCGAAGCCGCTGTGAGTAGGCGAGCGCACAAACTGCTCGCTCGCGGAGCAAAGCACGGCGCGCCGCGCGCGACGTGACCGGTCTTCAATGGATGACGCGATCGCTTGAAGGGAGCGCGAGAATACGTTCACGGGGGAGTGATCACGAAGAGTGCTACCCGCGTAGTCCTGACGGAACGAGCCACGTTTGCACAGGGTCGGTTCGGTCATACGCGGGCTCACCGTATTCGGGCATCCCTCCATCCTGTTCCTCGTGCCATTGTCGGTGAGGGAGGCGGCTCCGAACTTCGGCTTGACCGATCCGGTGTTCCTGCCGCCGTTCTCGTAGGTGACCGGCGGGCGGATGGCAGGTCCGCAAACAGAAGAATTGTACGACGACGTCTCGGCGAGCGTGCTGCGTGCCTTGAGCGGATTTCTGATGTCGGTCGCCTTGATCGTCCCGCTTGGCCTCGGCGTCGGATGGTGCGCCCAGCTCCGAAATCTCCTGAAGCAGTTCACCGAGATGTGCCAGAACACCGCATCGCTCGCGGTACTGCCTGATCTTCATCCTGTTTCTGGACATTCGCGAGCTCTCAAGATCACGATGTGATATATATATATATATATATAGCTGCGCCTGGTCGCTGCTGCTCAACACGATCGCGGCGGTGAAGCAGGTCGAGCCGCTCCGGATCACGTCGGCGCGGACGATGCGCGCGCCACCGCAGCAACTGTGATCCTTCCGGCGGCGCTTCCGACGATCGTCGTCGGCATTCGCCTCGCGAGCGCCTCGGTCATGCTCGTGCTCGGCATCCGAGATGGTCGGTGCCAAAGGGCTATTTCATCATCAACAGCCAGCACAGTTTTTGATCCCGCAGATGTACCCTCGCGATTACAGTCGCCGAGCTTACGTTTAGTGCCATCCTGCAGGTGATCGAGGGACATCTCACGCCATGGAAAGCGTGGCCTCTGCTTAATGGTCCGCAGAGCTCCTATACAGCGGGCGGACGAGCTCGTCGCGCCGTTCTCGAACCGGGTCTGGATGTACCAGCCATGTCACCCACGATCCTGGAGCGCGATCGTATCAGCTGGTTGCTTCCGACGACGGAAGCGATGGAAAAAAATAGAAAGTGGGCGATTGGCCTCACTGACTGCGGGATGCGTCCGCGCCCATTCTGGCCGCACCGGAACGGTGATCGTGGCCAGTGGCACCCACGCTCGTTCGAGCGTCACCGGATCGCGCAACTGGGCGACTGTGTCGGTGCGAATGTCCAGCCATTCGAACGATCGACCATGGACAGTGACTAGCTGAGCGGGCCGGAGTGTGGCGAAATGATCTTGACCAGAAACCCTTATCACTCGACAGACTCGAATTCCATGTTCTAGAGGAGTTCAAGATGATGTTGCCACACTGTTCAACTACGGGAAGTAGTGGCTTGACGGTCCCCGGCCGGAAGACCGCTAGAGTGGCCGCCCCATGGCACCCCGTTCCGTTCCTAGAACAGAAACGCTGCAGTGAGGGTTTCTTTGTCCAGAAAGGCTTAGTCGGCGTTATTTGCAACGGCAATACTGCCTCTGAGACAACGATGCGTGCAGCTCCGATTGTCTTGCGGGTACGTCTGACCTTCGACGAGCTTGATGCATGCGATCTGATCTTCAGTCCGCCCACTAGCGTGGAGCGAAGTGATTGCGGCACTTCGCCCCACAACGGACGTGCTCGCCCGGCTCACTCGAAAGTGCACCGGAGTTCGTGTCGCGACATGCCGCCCTCGACGAGGCGACCACCCGCCTGGATCGAAAGTGATGAGAGCTATGCCTTCCGGTTTCTTTTGCCGGCAGAAAGCTTGGATCAGAACTGGCCCTAGTTTGGTATCCCAAACGTTTTCTGGGAAGCTTCCACTGAGCATCAGTCCGGTCGCTGTGGTGCCAGTTCGGCGGAGCAATGCGCAGCAAGCAAGGCCGACAGAGCATAGCCGAGCCCCTGGCAAAATCGGCCTGACCTCGCAACCTGATTTCGCCGCGATCAACCCACCCGCCGCAAAACAACGCGAACGCCCGCGAAAAAGTCCCTTGCGTGTGCAGTGCGGTCGTGTATTGTTGCAGTGCGGTAGCACCTCGCGCGACCGCCGTCCTCCTTGGGCGTTTCCTCCCTAGACTTGGGCCGCTTGTCATTCAAGCGGCCTTTTTTCTTGCCAATCAATCCCAGCATTTAGCTGGTCTGTCGATCGGCCTTCGCATTTGCGACATAAACCTGACAAGGTCTTAAACCGAATTGTCTCAACCACCATTTTTTGCGAGCGCCTCCTTACCTATGCTGAGCGCAAATTATGGTGGCGCGGAGCTTTTTTGATCCCCTAGCCCGTTTCGTTCCAGTTGCGGATTGAAACGCCAATCCTCTGGGAGATCAGGAATTCGTGCCGTCAGCGGTACTAAAGCGCGACGGAACTCCGCGCGCAACTCACGTCGAAGATCATCCGGCAGGAGCGATCAAGGCAGGTTTCCAAATCTGCTTCCTGAGCGTGCATCAAGCTGGGGCAACACAATGCGTGCTCACGAGTGGTGTCGCGTTGGATCGCGCAATGGCGCCCTCGTATGCAGCGGATAGGTCAACATACATCTCGGTCGTGAGCAACGTAGCTTGTTGAGTTTGTTTGCCTTCCCGCTTGCCGTGCTACATCGCTCCAGATTTGTCCCAGAAGCCACCGCCCAAGCGGCTATAGCCGAGTGCACGAACCGCATCTATGCGGCGAGATTCAGTTGTTCCGATGCAGCGCGCGTCAGACGCTCTTCAGGCACCCGTTTGCTCGTCGAAAAATGATTGGCTTTTTCAAGGACCGCCTCCTCACTGGCGCTGCTGCGTCGCCATGGGATGAATACTACCGGACTTGGTAGGTTTGGTGGTCCTCGATTGTCAGGTAGGTCGTTGGGCCCCTTGGGAGACACGCCTCGTGCGTGCCAAGTGTAGCCGGGACGGAAGTGCGGCCGGGACGAGAGGAGACTCAATGCAATTTGATTGGACGGCGCTGCGCCGCGCCTCTCTTGCGCTGGCTCTGTTTGCCGGTGGCGTGATGGGGAGCGCTTGGGCCGACAATCCGCCGTCGCGCCCCGAGGCGACAACGCTGGCCGACCAGAAGGGCAGTCCCAGCGCGCGGCGGCCAAACACCTAGCACGCCGTCAGCGGCCGAGCAGCATCGCCTTCCGCCGGACTCCACCACCAGGCAAACGCTCGAGCTGCCCGGGCGGACGCTCGCATTCACGGCGACCGCAGGTTCCATCCGCCTGTTCGACGACAAGGGCGAGCCGCGGGCCGACATCGCATACACCTCCTATCAGCTCGATGGTGGCGACCGCGCCACGCGCCCCGTCACGTTCTTCTTCAACGGCGGGCCTGGTGCATCGTCGGCCTGGCTACAGCTCGGCAGTGCCGGTCCTTGGCGGCTGCCGATCAATGCCGACGAGGTCACACCATCGACCTCTGCGGAGGTGAAGCCCAATGCCGAAACCTGGCTCGATTTCACCGATCTCGTCTTTATCGATCCGGTACGGCTATAGCCGCTTCGTGGCGACCGGCGAGGATGTCCGCAAGCGGTTCTTTTCCGTGGACGGCGATGTCAACGCGGTCGCCGTCGTGATCCCCGTTGGCTCGAAAAGCACGATCGCCTGTTGTCGCCAAAATATGTCGCGGGCGAAAGCTACGGTGGTATTCGCGGGCCAAAGTTGGTGCGCCAGGTGCAGAAGCAGCAAGGTGTCGGCGTGAAGGGCCTGATCATGATCTCACCGGTGTTCGACTTCCGCGACTCCGGCGGCACGAGTCTCTTCAATACGTCGCAAAGCTGCCGAGCTATGTCGCAACCGCACGCGAAGCCAAGGGGCCGGTGAAGCGGGCCGATCTCGTCGAGGTCGAAGCTTACGTGCACGGCGAGTTCTTGACCGACCTGGTCAAGGGCACCGCGGAAGGAGGCGGCCACGCGGCTGGCCGACAAGGTCGCCACGCTAACGGGAATAGACCAGGCGGTGAGCCGCCGGCTCGCGGGCCGCTTCGATGTCGCCGATTTCCGCCGCGAGCTCGACCGGAAAAACGGCAAGGTGACCGGGCGCTTCGATGCTTCCGTGCGCGGCCTTGATCCCTATCCGGATTCCAACAGCTCTCGCTTCGGCGATCCCTCAGGGGAGGCGCTTCTGGCGCCATTGACCAGTACCGCCGTCGATCTCCTCACGTGCAAGCTGAACTGGCGGCCGGACGGCTCCTATGAGCTAATCAACGGTGCGGTCGGGCAAGCCTGGGATTTCGGCCGCGGTCCCGCGCAGTCGGTGTCGGAGCTGCGCGAGATCCTCGCAACAGACGCGAAGATGACCATGCTGGTCGGGCACGGCCTGTTCGATCTCGCAACGCCCTATTTCGGCTCGCAAATCGTGCTTGATCAGTTGCCCTCGTTCGCCGCGGCGCCGCGCGTCAAGCTCGCGGTCTATCCGGGCGGCCACATGTTCTACTCGCGTGATGCATTCGCCAAGCCTTTCGCGCCGAGGTCGAAGCGATGATGAAGCCGCGGGCGAATTGAGTCACAAGCAGGCGGCGCTCCGCGCGTAGTATGCCAGCGTTTTCTTAGCACGAGACCAGAACTGAAATCCTGGCGCCAGCTTGCGAATGTTTTTGGAGATGTCCGGCCGCGATCGATCTTGCTCGAGGGCCGGCCGCTTTCTTTGACGGCGTCACCGGGCGCAAATAGCCTACGGGCAGTGGTCCATCGTGCGCCGGGCGTTCTTCATAGCGGATTGTTCTCGGCCCACCTGAGCGCTCCTCATAAAAGCGCGCGCGATCGACCGGGTGGCGGGGCTTGCTAATGCGTACAAGTTCATCCTGCGCCTGCGCCTGCGCGGGGGCTAGGGCCCGGCCGCCGGTGAGCGCGGCGTCAAGCTATCAGGCGGTGAGCGGCAGCGCATTGCGCTTACGCGCGCCTCTCTAGCAAGGTGCGCCGGTGTTGGTCCTGGACGAGGCGACCTCAAGCCTCAACTCGGAATCAGAAGCTCTCATCCAAGAAGAGCGATGGAGCGGCTGATGAAGGGCCGCACCTCGATCCCGATCGCTGTTGACGGTGCGCGTCTCGACCGCATTCTGGTGCTTGATTACGACATCATCAGCAAGCAGGGCTCCCATGCTGCCCTGGCTAAGCGGCCCGGGCGGAATCTATCGGCCCCCGTTTCGGGCGCCTTATTTCCGTGCGCCAGCCTGCGGGCAGTCGCGTTCCGCCACCGCCTTCGGCGGCTGAGGCGATGATCATGATCGACCGTGCCCGCTGGACGGCATCGCGCGTGAAAATTCGTCCGGGGTTCAGGATATTGCTAGGATCGAGCGCTCGCTTGAGCGTACGCATTGTTTCGATTTCTTCCGATGTCCTACTCATATTCAGATACGGCCGCTTAACTATGCCGATGCCATGTTCCGCTGAGATTGATCCACCGAATTCACCGGTGATCTCATAAGCAAGCCTCTCTAGTTCCTCCCGTCTGTCAGGCGTGTGCTCGTGATGTAGCTCGATATGCAGATTACCATCGCCGACGTGACCGAACACAATCGCGAACGCTCTGGGGTCGATGTCTTTAATACGCCCAACAACTGTCTTGACATACTGGTCCATCTGATTGATGGCGATGCTGACGTCGAGGGCAATACGTGCGGCATAAGGAAACGTCCGGGCAAGTTCCAAGCTGCAATCTCGGATACGCCATATCGCTGCTGCAGATGCATTCGACATCGAGAGCGTCGCGTCAAGGCTCATGTTCGCGCGCATTGCCGTATCGAGCAGCTTTTCGAGATCGGCATGGACACGATGGGCATCGTCACCGGAGGCCTCGATCAAGACATAGAACGGATGATTGATCGACAGCGGCCGGGTCACGCCGCTCACGCACTCGAGCGCGAGGCGGTAGTACTCGTTCCACATCACCTCGAATGCCGTCAGTTCTCCGCCCAGATGTTTTCGCGCCATCCCAAAGATCGAGATGACTCGTTCAAAGGAGGGCAGGCCGCAAAGCGCCACTTGCCTCTCTATAGGGGCGGGGAAGATGCGCAAAGCGGCCCGCGTCACCACGCCGAGAATCCCTTCGCTGCCGATGAAAAGCTGTTTGAGGTCGATGCCAGTATTGTTCTTGATGTATTTGTGCAAGCCCTGTAGCACCGTGCCATCAGCGGTAACGACTTCGAGGCCGAGGATCAGGTCGCGCATCATGCCGTACCGGATCACGCGATTGCCGCCGGCATTGATTGAGATGTTGCCGCCGATCGTGCAGCTACCGCGCGCGCCGAGATCGAATGGAAACATGTAGCCTCCCTGCCCGACCTGTTCCTGCACTTTCTGCAGGGGCGCGCCGGCCTGCACCAATGCTGCGCCCGAGGAGGTGTCCACCTCCTGGATCGCATTCATAAGTTCCATTGACAGCACGATCTCATTCGGATTCGGCAGAGCGCCGCGTACCAATCCGGTCATGCCGCCCTGCGTCGTTAGAGGCACTTTTTCACTGTGACAGAGCCGGAGCAAGGCGGAGACATCTTCCGTCGTCCTTGGTCGGACGACCGCTCGCGGCTTCGCGACCGGTTTACCAGCCAAATGGTGGTAATAGCGGGAGTCGATGTCCGTGCCAGTTAGCACCGAACTTTTGCGGAGCGCCTTGCACAGTTGGTCGATGAAACTGTCGGTCATGTCCCTCACTCGAGTTAAAAGTCATGGCATGTCCCGATTAGAACGCTACAGCGCTCTTGTTGACGTGCAGGGGAGTTCTCGGCAACCTTCTCGAGTTCATTGAGAGCCACAAGTCGCGTCCGCGCATCATTGTACTGATCTAGCAATATTTACCGGTAACTTCCGACCGAACCCCACTGCTCTCGAAGCTGCGTTGTGTTTTCGCAGTAGCAATCGATGTGCCACTCGATGAATCTGATGCGCAGCTCTGCTAGCCAGAAGAAAGAACTTGTACCTCCCAAACGCGAAGCGGCGCCTTGCATTGGGTCAGAACGAAATTCTGGCGCTGGTTGCGTCTGGTGTTGGGATTAGCTCAGCCGTGTGTATTCTTTCGGGCCCAGATGACCGCAGATCCTGTTTGGTTTCCGGCAAGTATGACGACTGTCGCGTTCTAAACACTAGCGGTCACCCGGGCGGCGTCCGGGTTTCCCGTCACAAACAACAGCTTAATACGTTTGCATGATGCTGGCACGGCTGTTGCTATTAAAGACAGCGATGGCGGCGTAAGACGACTGATGCTCTGTTGCAGTTGTTCGAGTCGCGAAGACATTCGAACTGTCAATTGCATTGTCATGTGCTGCAGCCGACTGCCAAAAAATGCAGTTCGGCTGCACCTCGTTGCATAGTGCTGGAGCAAGAACGAGGCAATGGCCAGACCGAGCAGATCTGTTGCCGCTGGAATTATCGGGCGCTTGCGCAGCGCGTCCTATCTGAAAGGAACGCGCGGCTATCCCGACGTGACACAAACTGTTTGCGTGCGCGACATTGTGTGCGCAAGAACAAAGGCAAGACAAATCTCTTGCGCGACCTCAAATCGAGCGTTCGCCAGAAAGGGCGTCGGAAACGGCCTAACAGGATCAGACCATTTAGCGGCGGGTGCGCGTGGCTCGACGGCATAAACCTAAAGCAGCAATGTCGCACCTGTTTCATTGATGGACGTGTGTGCAAGCCGGTAATGTTCACCTAGTGAAGGTTAGGATGCGATCTGAAGTTCGTTTATGGCGTGCCACAACGATTGCGCTCGTTGCAAGTGGTGTCGCCAATCCAGCGGATCTCGAGCCTGCAGTGAACATGCCGCGGGGACTGTGGAGCTGGACCGAAGGATTAGATTGCGTGCTCGTCGGCGGCCGGTACGGCGGTAAGTCCTTCAGCGACTACGGTCCGTCAATCGATCGCGACGTCAGCGATACGTCTGGGCTTTTGCAAGATAGCAACATCTGCGACAAACGAAGCTGCTGTGGCGGCGACATCACCTACCGACGAGCATCGAGGTGGGCGCGCTCACGCGCTTACCGTCTTGAAGGTTGCGCGGGATCGATGTGTAAGCAGCGCCTCGTTCCTCAAATGGGCGAGGGTCTACATGATCATGTCTTATTCGACGATCGTGCGCCGACGCCCGCTGTTCTCGCAGGAGTTTCGGCAGTGCCGTTGACCGCCGGCGTTCATAGAGGCTGTCGTCCAGCTCTTCCAAAGCATCCAACAACCGGTTGTTTTCAATGACCTCCCTGTCGTGTCTTGCGCCATGCTGCGCCAATTCAGATGGAGTCGGCTCGCGCTGTCAGTGCGGCCGGATCGCGCCATGAATGTTCACGTTGACAAGCTACCCTCCGCAATCCGCGAGGTCATACCGTTCGTGTTTCAGCACTGGCTGAAGCAGCCTGTCCGCCTCACGATCGTTCTCGTCGGCTTCTTAGGTGCGCCGATCGCAGACCTACTGATGCCGGTTTACTCGGGCCACCTCGTTGACGCATTAACGTCGGGTCCGCACGATATGGCCGCACGGCATGCGGCGCTGGTTGCATTCGGCGGCATCATCGCCCTTGGTCTCATCTCGCTCATCCTACGGGTTGTAGGTCTGAAGGCGAGTGTGCCACTCACGCTGAAGACGATCGCCGATGCAACATGCGAAGCCTTCATGCGGGTGCAGCGCTTCTCGACCGATTGGCACACCAATTCCTTTGCCGGCTCAACCGTTCGCCAGATCACGCGTGGCATGTCTGCGCTCGACCTGCTCAATGCCACCGTTCTGATGGCATTATGTCCGTCGCTCGCCGTGCTCGTAGGCTCGATGATCCTGCTAATCCTGCACTGGCCCGGGCTCGGCGGCGTGATCGCGGTCGGCGCGGTTATTTATGTCGCGATCACTATTGCGATGACGATCGGCTATATTGCGCCAACGGCACGAATATCCAATGCCTGGGATACCAAGGTCGGCGGCACACTGGCGGACGCGCTCACCTGCAACGCCGTGGTGAAATCATTCGGCGCAGAGACGCGCGAGGATGCGCGTTTCAATGGTGTCATCAACCAATGGCAGGAACGGGTGTCACGCACGTGGCAGCGGGGCAACGCCAGCTATATGGTGCAGCACGTGATGCTCTTGTGCTTCCGCTGTTTGGTAATCGGCGGCGCCATTCTGCTGTGGATAGCGGGGCGGGCCTCGGCGGGCGACGCCACCTTTATGCTGACGATCTATTACGTCATCCACGCATATCTGCGTGACGTCGGCATGCACATCAACAATCTGCAGCGTTCTGTGAACGACATGATGGAACTTGTTACTATTAGTCGAGAGCCGATGGGCATCATCGATGTAGCCGGTGCTAAACCGATCGTTATCCGAGGCGGAAGGATTACATTCGAGGACGTGACTTTTCACTATGGGGGTCACCGCGCGCCATTGTACGATGGCCTGTCGATCGACATCCGCGCCGGCGAACGCGTTGGACTTGTCGGCCGTTCCGGTTCGGGCAAGACTACGTTTATCAAGTTGGTGCAGCGGCTCTATGACCTCTCCGGCGGCAGGATCCTGATCGACGGCCAAGATATTGCCAAAGCGACACAGCAATCGCTGCGCAGCCAGATCGCGCTTGTGCAGCAGGAGCCGATCCTGTTTCACCGCACGCTGACTGAGAACATCGCCTACGGCCGGCCCGAGGCCGACATGGCGGCGATCGAGCAGGCGGCGCGGCTCGCCAATGCGCATGACTTCATCCTGCGGCTGCCGAAAGGGTATGGCACGCTGGTCGGAGAGCGCGGTGTAAAGCTGTCGGGCGGTGAGCGGCAGCGGGTCGCGCTCGCGCGGGCGTTCCTAGCGGACGCGCCGGTGTTGATTCTGGACGAGGCCACCTCGAGCCTCGATTCGGAATCGGAGGGGCTGATCCAGCAGGCGATGGAGCGGTTGATGAAGGGACGCACTTCGATCGTGATTGCGCACAGGCTATCGACGGTACGCAAGTTCGAGCGCATTCTGGTGTTCGATCGCGGTGAGCTCGTGGAGCAGGGCAACCACGGCTCGCTGACTCGGGAGGGCGGTATCTATCGATGGCTATTCGAACGGCAGGCCACGGACGATGGGCTCGGCGAGCCCGTTCAACAAGTTCGCTAATGGAGTGGTTCGACCTGATCCGGCTCGACATCATGAGGACGTCCGGGAGCGAAGGGGACTTTGTCGATAGCATTTGTGAGCATCATCCGCCTTCCGTACCCCGTCTGGTCCATGTGCCTTGATTGGCTGGAAGATATGTTTGTCGGCTCAGCTGATTTGCGTAGAGTGGGCGCAACTTCCCGTGTCTGCGAGTTTCCGCGCTCGTCATTCGTGGGCGCTTGCCGCGTCTAAGGTAAGTGCGGTTTGCCTCAATCTGGATGATGGAATCCTGGCGGCGATCAAGTTGTCCGATTATGACCTCCAAAATCCAGCCGCATGCCCATGCTAATCCCAAACAACAAATAGGAAGAATGCCTTTTACAGCGTTCATGGATCATGGTGCTATCGAAGGATAGTGCAATTCGATCGGTCGCCGACTTGGTGCCGCCAAGGAGGAAATGGCAGTTATATAACGTTTGTACTAGGCCACATCTGCAAGCTTTGGACGTCGGCAGCTGAGCTATCTGGTTCATGGAATTGGAAAAATGCGCCGAGGGAGCGACAAGGTATGGAGTGTGTAAAGGTTTCGCTGAGCCTTTAAGCTGTGCCCCGGCGGCGCCAAGCGATGTCCAATTTCTGACAGGTACAAGCCCCTGTCAGGTTTAGAACGGGGGGTGTCCGGGGGGGGCAGCGTGATCAGACGCTTGACGCGTTCACGGTTCTGGCATGGCCGTTGCTAGTGAGGTTCAGCCACACTGAATGGAACGCTAAGTCTCGCAGGCGAAGATGAGCGATGATCTTACTCTCTGACATGTGTGTTGCCGGTCCTGAACAAAACGCAGAC
Source organism: Bradyrhizobium sp. 154 (assembly GCF_023073875.1). Lineage (NCBI taxonomy): Bacteria > Pseudomonadati > Pseudomonadota > Alphaproteobacteria > Hyphomicrobiales > Nitrobacteraceae > Bradyrhizobium > Bradyrhizobium sp. 154. The sequence goes on along the minus strand of NZ_JADPKG010000116.1, from coordinate 12,277 downwards.
ATAAAGCGCGCAGCTTTGGCAATAGCTTCGGAAACCAGCATGGTGCCGCGCATGGAAGCGCTGGTTGCCTCCATCAATACGAGAGTTGGCTAGGAGTCGCGCTTGACGAGCACCGAATTTGACGGAGCGTGGACCTCCACTGCCGCTTATAAGCGGGCCTGCCGCTAAGGTAACGAGAACGAGGAGCTGCTCGATGCCGATCGACTATCCCGCCATACTCGACCTCAAGACCGAACCCGCCCCCTATTCGTGGAGCGATCGGGAGGTGATGCTTTACGCGCTTGGGATTGGCATGGGCTCCGATCCTCTGAACGAAAAGGAGCTGCAGTTCGTCAACGAGGCATTTGCAACTCCCAAACCGCTAAAGGTTATTCCGACTTTTGCTTCGGTCTGCGTCTGGGGGGCCCGACCCGGGTTCATCGACCTCAACCGCGTCATGGTCCTTGACGGCGAACGCGACATCACGTTTCACAAACCGATTCCCGCCGCAGCCAACGTTACTGCGGATGCGCGCGTACGCGGCGTGTACGACAAGGGAAGGGAGAAAGGCGCGATCATTCAGAACGAAGTCGTTGTTAGAGACAGCGCGTGCGACAAGATGGTCACGATCGTTTCTTCGACGTTTGCGAGGGGCGACGGCGGCTTTGGCGGACCATCGGAGGGAATGCCTGAGCCGCATCAAATACCCCGTAGAGCGCCGGACCGATCAATCGATATCCCAACCCAGCCTGACCAAGCGCTGATCTACCGCTTGTCAGGTGATCGAAATCCGTTACACAGCGATCCCGAATTTGCGCGCCGAGCTGGTTTTCCCAAGCCCGTTCTCCACGGCATGTGCACCTATGGACTGACCTGCAGAGCCGTGTTGCAGACCTATGCCGACTACGATCCCTCTGCCTTCCATCGTCATCGCGTCCGCTTTTCTGCCCCGGTGTTTCCGGGTGAGATCATTAGTGTCAGTCTGTGGCAGGACGGCAATTCGATCTCGTTCGAAGCTCATGTTCGTGAGCGCCAAGTTACCGTCGCCAAAAACGGGCAGACATTGCTGGGCTGACCTGGTCTAGTTGAAGATACAACCGAATTGGCGCGGCACCCGTGCGGGTTTTAGAGACCAGTGCGACGCGATTTTCGCCGCAAGGGCAAGGCGGTGCTTAGTGTAGCCAGCCGTTGCTTCGCGCCAATAAACGATCCCCAAAGGTGCCGAAAGCGTAAAATCCATGGTCTGCCTGAACGAGTCCGGCCGCGCTTGGGAGGTCCCGCTAGGCCGCGGAAACTGAGATGTGAACGCCTATCTACTAGCCATATCTTATAAGGCGCGCTGTTAATGTCCTGCTTGAGAGCAGGGCTAACGGAGTGAGCGCCGCCAAGAGAAGAGCCGTACCGGCGTTGAGTATGAAGCGTGCACCTAGCGAGTAGCTGCAACTTTGTCGTCGCTGACTGCGCTGCGTAGCCGTTGCGAAATGGGAACCCCGGCGGCTAGCACCAGCACTGGCGCGCACCCTTGGCGCTGAGGATGAGCAGACCATACTGCTCGTCATAGCCGCCGATGGGCAGTAGCTCACCTAGCCGAAGAGCAGAGAGGCGATTCGCTGCAACGATCGAACTCTAAGAAGACGCAGGGCCAGAAGTCACGCTTGAGATCAGAAGCCGCTGTGGGTTTATCAAAGAATTGCGAGAATCCAGCGAACCGCCTGGTACGGAGCATCACCTGTGCGACAATTTTGAACGACCTCCATCCAAAGCGTTCGGCACGAGAGGCGACGCTTGTCCTTCGCGCGATCGTTGTCTGCTCAGCTGTCAGGTTTACGATCTGTATTGTTCGGAGGGCGACGCTAAGGGCAAAGTATTTCGTTGGCGCGGCTCGAAGTGAATGGACCTGCGTCTGCTCTATGCACAGTGTTCTGGCATGCCGATTGCTGCGCCGGCGTTGGATCGTTGAGAAATGTTGGCAGCTCTGGGGCTGCAATGAGATGGTCTCGATCTAGCCAAATCGATACACCAGCACTGTCGCGTGCAGTTCCGCTACTTTGCGCTGGCATCATGCCCTTCCAAAGAACGCGCCGAAATCTCGAAACGTCCTGTTTATGGCTGCGTGCCATGGCCGGAGATGACGCCGTAAGAAACCGAAAGCGCATCAATGTCCCAAAGCCTGATCAACCTGCCCGCTATTTTGGACGTGGAACCGATCGAAACGAACGTATTTCGTGGCACTAGTCCGAACATCAACGCGCAACGGGTGTTTGGAGGCCAAGTGATCGGGCAGGCGATGGCCGCGGCATGCCGCACAGTGGAGGGTCGGCTGCCGAATTCGCTGCACAGCTGCTTCATCCGGCCCGGCGACCCGCAGGCGCCCATTATTTACCACGTCGAACGGCTGCGGGAGGGCAAGAGCTATTCGACGCGCCGCGTCAGCGCAATCCAGCATGGCACCGCAATCTTCTTCATCGTGGTCTCGTTCCATGCCCGGGAGGAGGGCGCCTTTGACCATCAGGACAAGATGCCTTGCGTGCCGCTGCCGGAAACGCCCTGATGGCAGAGGAAGTCCTAAGCAGCCAATGTATTGTGAAACGACGGAATTTATCCGCCGTAATTACGCGATAGAGTTGTGTCCGGCCGAGCTCGGCCGTTATGTCGGTCAAAAAATTGACGACGGGCGCGTTCATGTCTGGATCAAGGCGGCGACGAGGCTGCGCGATGATCCAGTGCAGCATATGTGCGCGTTGGCCTATGCCTCCGATTACCCACTGCTCGTTGCGGTGACGGCGCGCTATGAGCGCCCATTGTTCGATCAGCATATGAGAATTGCAATCCTCGATCACGCAATGTGGTTTCACCGCCCGTTTCGAGCAGACGACTGGCTGCTTTACGCCAAGGAGTCGCCGAGCGCGCAAGGCGGACGCGGTCTCGTGCGCGGCTTGATCTTCGAGCCTAACGGCACATTGGTCGCATCTGTTACCCAGGAAGGTTCGGTGCGCGAGCGTCGCTGAGCTGTCATGTGCGTACAAACGTGATGATCATTTCCAGGATCCAACAGCCGCCGGTTCTCAGCCCGAGAAGCGTCCATCCCTCGTCAATGTGCGTTGTCGTGCTCGGACCCTTGTTCGGTTGAGTCGATGTTGCCAACCCGACAGTAGCCGCAAGTATCGTTGCCGGCGCTGGATGAGGACACCGATTTCGCATCTCTAGACGGTCTTGTGGCACGGTGATTGCTGGGCAAGTGAAGGATCGTTGGAAAGAGTGGATGGGGTCGTCCGGGCCCAGGAGTTCAAAGGAAGGCGTCTCGTTTCTTACAAATCGATGTCAATGCACCAGTACAGTTGCAGTTGAGCCACCTCAGCTGCAAACCACATGGGCCCAAGAATTCCCTTGTGGCCCGAAAGAATGCTGGATTTCGGACTTCGGCTTCTTCGCAGGGCTGCCATTCCGGGGAATGATGAAGAAAAGCAAAGGCGCGTCAATGTCTAAAACCTCGATCGACCTGCCCGCCATCTTCGACCTTGAGCCAATCGAGGTGAATCTGTTTCGCGGCAACAATCCAAATCCTCGCCCTCAACGGGTGTTCGGTGGCCAGGTGATAGGGCAAGCGATGGTCGCGGCATGTCGCACGGTGAAAGACAGGCTGCCGCATTCGCTGCATGGCTATTTCATTCAGACCGGTGACCCGCAGGTTCCGATCGTCTACGAAGTCCGACGGCTGCGTGATGGCAAAAGCTATTCGACACGGAGCGTCACAGCAATTCAGCAAGCTAAGGCAATCTCTACCATCGTGGTGTCATTTCACGCAGGCGAACAGAGCGCTTTCGATCACCAAAACAAAATGCCCGCTGTTCCGCCGCCGGAAATGCTCGCCGCAGAAGAACTAGCCAAGCAGTCGAAGTTCACCGACATACCGGAATTCATCCGCCGCTATTATGACCGCGACCGTCCGATTGAATTGCGTCCGGTCGAGATTAGCCGTTATGTCGGTCAGAAGATCGATGACGGCCGCTTTCATATGTGGATGAAGGCCGCAGCAAAGCTGCCCGATGACCCGACGCTTCACATGTGCGCGCTGGCCTACGCCTCAGATTTGGCGCTACTCGATGCGGTCATGGTCCGCTATGGCCGGACTCTGTTCGACGGCCGCATGATTTCGGCGAGCCTCGACCACGCAATTTGGTTCCACCGACCCTTTCGCGCAGACGAGTGGCTACTTTACGCCAAAGAGTCGCCGAGCGCGCAAGGCGGACGCGGCCTCGCGCGCGGCTTGATCTTCAAGCGTGACGGCACGCTGGTAGCGTCCGTCTCTCAGGAGGGCTCGGTGCGCGAACGGCGTTCGGTCTCCGACTGAGCAGAAACATCCTGAGACCGGCAGTCGTGCGCCTCACCCCCGTCAGCAGCTTGCGATCAGACCCCTTTGCATCTGCGGGAGCGTCGAAGTTGCGCCATCTGCGCGAAAGGCAATGACCGTCTTATGCTCTCATTGTTTCCGCCAGCTCTCGAGAAGCGATACGCTTTGACTAAACGGAGTCATCATTTGCGTCTTCTTAGCGTGCGCGAGGCCGGCTCCAGAATCTGATGTTTCCAGACCCCACGTGAGCCAACCGCACAAACGATCGTAGAATTTACTCGGAGAACCAATTTGGGTGGGCAATCGCACTGGCCTGGGGCATTGTAAACGAATGAACGATGCCACTAATGACGCGCGATCATCTGCAGGCGAATTCACGAACATTCGTCGAGTGAGGCACGCTGCGATCCTACCGTGTTCGTCTCTCACGCAAATAGCGCCTTGCGGCAGCATTCGCAGCCCTTACCCAGGCGAGTCAAAAGCCTATTGTCGGCGCAGTGAGAAATGAGATCTGACCCACGTGGGCTTCAGATGCGCCCGTTCGCATCGCCAAAAGAAGCCACTCTTGGGCGAGCTAACCGGCCGGAGATTCGCACAGAAACTTCGATGAATGAGAATTGTGCTGTATTGGTATTTGGCCGAAGCGGCTTGCGAATAATCGAGCAGGCGATTCGGACCTCGGGCGGGCCCAACCGACGATGCGGAATCCGTGCGGCCAAGCTCGACACGCGCGATGCGTCTCACGGAGGGCCCCGATGAAGTGCACTGCCGCACAATTGTCAGAATTGAATTTCGGAAGCATCCAGCTGCTCGGGTGCTAAATGAAGCGGAACGCTTCAACAATTTCGAGGAGCGTCACCTTGGCCGAGGGCTTCAGGAAGGACGAGGAGTTTTCGGGCACGAGACCCGTCGAAGAGCGACATCGCATCGACGAGAGCCGTCTCGACCGTTGGATGCGCAAGCATGTCGAAGGCTATACCGGTCCCTTGACCGTCTTACAGTTTAAGGGAGGCCAATCCAATCCGACATACAAACTCGACAGCCGCGGCCGTTCCTACGTGTTGCGCAGAAAGCCGTTCGGCAAGTTGCTGCCGTCGGCGCATGCGGTCGACCGCGAGTACCGCGTCATCTCGGCGCTCGGCCAGCAGGGCTTCCCGGTCGCGCACGCGTTTGCGCTCTGTACTGACGATGCCGTCATTGGTGCGGCATTCTACATCATGTCGATGGAGGAAGGACACGTCTATTGGGATCCGACTTTGCCGAGCCAGCCTGCCGAAATGCGGGCAAAGATTTTCTGCAGCAAGATCGAGACTCTCGCGAAGCTGCACATGTTTGATCCCGATAGCATCGGCCTTGCGGACTTCGGAAGGCCTGGCAGTTATTTCGCGCGCCAAATCGATCGCTGGAGCAAGCAGTATCGCGCCTCGGAGACGCAATATATCCCGGAGGTTGAAAAGCTGATCGAATGGCTGCCGAACACGATTCCCGAGCAGAAACGTGTCTCCATCGTGCATGGCGACTATCGACTCGACAACATTATCTTCGATGCAAAGCAGCCGCGCGTGATCGCGGTACTCGACTGGGAATTGTCGACGCTCGGCGATCCCATGTCCGATTTTACCTATCTGTTGATGCAATGGATCAGGCCGGGCCTTGCGGACGCCGACCTGAAGACGCTCAATATCCCGAGCATGGACAAGGCCGCGCAAATCTATTGCGACTGCACGGGCAGCGAGCTGCCGGACTTGAACTGGTATTTTGCGTTTAATCTCTTTCGGTTGGTTGGCATGACTCAAGGCATTGCAGCCCGCATCCGAGATGGCACCGCCGCCAACACCAAGGCGATCGAAGCTGCCAAGCGCACCGTGCCGCTCGCGAAAGCATCATGGAAGTATGCGCAGGAGGCGGGCGCGAGGTAACGCAAATTATTGAAACGAGCCGATGTCAGGAGAGTTCTCAGTGAGCAGTTCTCGGCCTCAAGTTCATAGAGGCGATCACCGGTCCGCGGCACCGGTTTCTCCGAGCCGCCTCACTCCCCTAGAGGGCCGCGCGGCGGCGCATACCGAGTCGGGCGGCCGGGGCTTGCTGCTGTCCGGCGGTGCAGAGCGAGAGGCAGTGATTCGCTGCTCCCATGCCGTGCCTGGCCGATGACAATGGTAAATACCGGCGATCTTCGTGTACGAACGCCAGGATATCTTGTTCCGTTTCTGACAGACCTGGAAAGATCTCGCTTTAACACTGAGCGTCGTTTCCTATGTGCGAACATTCTCAAAGTAAAAGCCTAATGTGTTCGAACGTCGCAGCACGGGCGTTACCGATTTAGAAGCGGCTAGACTGAATAACGGGACGCAGCAGGACTGGAAAGGCGAAAGCTGATGAAGATCACGGGCGCTCGCACCCATATCCTTCAAGCCGCGCTGTCGGAGGCTCTTGCCTCCGCCCGTGGCTGGTATGATACGCGCACAGCGATGCTGGTCGAAATCGAGACCGACCAGGATATTATCGGCTGGGGCGAATGCTACGGGCCGGCAGGGATGACGGCTGCCGTGATCGAGAGCGTCGCGCCATGGCTGATCGGGGAGGATCCGCTGCGCACCGAGTATCTCTGGCAAATGATCTATGCGCGCCTGCGCGATCATGGCCAGAAGGGGGTCGTGATAGAAGGCTTGAGCGGTATTGATATCGCGCTCTGGGACATCAAGGGCAAGCATTTCGGCGTTCCCGTGCATCAGCTGCTCGGCGGTGCGCAGCGGACTCACATCGTCGCCTACGCAACTGGCCTCCATAGACGCAAGGTTGAAGACCCGACCCGGGATTTAGCCGAGGAGGCAGCGCGCTACGTCGATGAGGGTTTCTCGGCGGTGAAGCTCAAGGTCGGCTTCGGTGTGGAGGAGGATGCGCTCGCGACGCGCGTCGTGAGAGAGGCGATCGGGCCGACTGTGTCGCTGATGGTGGACGCGAACCACGCCTTTGACAGCGTCGCAGCGATCCGTCTGGGCCGTATGATAGAAAAACACGATATCGGGTGGTTTGAGGAGCCGGTACCGCCAGAGGATCTTGCCGGCTATCGAGCGGTAAAGGCCGCACTTTCGATCCCGATCGCAGGCGGAGAATGTGAGTTCACTCGGTTCGGGTTCCGCAACCTCTTCGTCTCGCAGGCGCTAGATATCGCCCAGCCCGACATTTGCGCGGCAGGTGGGCTCTCCGAATGCAAGAAGATCGCTGACATGGCAGAGGCATTCGGCGTCCGTTATAATCCGCATGTTTGGGGCACCGCCATCGCAATTGCGGCATCGCTACATTTACTTGCCGTTCTCCCGCCGCACACACGGTCCTCGCCCATACCCCTAGCGCCGCTGCTGGAGTTCGACCGAACCGAAAACCCACTCCGGCAGGCGATTGTCACCGAGCCCATCGAGCACACTCGCGGCATTGTCCCCGTACCTAACGCGCCGGGGTTGGGGATCGAGATCGATCGCAAGGCGCTAGTCCGATTTGCTAGGCAGTAATGCATCAGCTGCCGTGCGCGACCGCAACATTGCTGAATGGCAGGCGCTTACGCTAGGTCGCTCAAGCCTCGCGAGCCCCAGCCACACGTCTGGTGATCCGGACAGACAGCGAGCGATGCTCCTGTCCCTCGCTCGCGTTCATAGTCATGCCTGGTCTTCGATCAGCATTCGTCTAGCGCAAGTTCGAAGAACCGTTGGGCTGAATAATAATGTCGGTGGTCTGCTTAGGACCGGCTGTTGCGGAAGGGGTCTCGTCGAACGAGCTGGCAGATCGACGAGGGCAGCATGAAGTCCTGCGCGGGGCGTCAGCCGTTCTGGACCCTTGTCGCCGGGGAGCTATCGTGCGGAGAGCACCTCAATCTTACGTTTGGCAGCATTGTCGCAAACCTAGCTGGAGATTAGGAACGCGAGCAAATCAATCGGCCACCCGCGCGACGGTCGAGCAGATGTCGCCCTTCAATTGTCGTGCGAATTGAGACAACTGAAGCATCTGCATCCGTGCAGATCTGGAGCTAGCGTTCGCTCGAGCCCGGTAGTCCTGAGAACGGGGATGTCTGTTCCGTCAAAGCCCAGGTAATCTACGAACGACTCGTTTTCGTATCGAATTAGAAAGTCAAAGCGTTCGAGCGTTGTTGGCACGGCCGTTGCTACAGAGAGGCTACAACACTGTCAAAGAGGCGGGCTGAATGCATTTTGGAAGGCAGGATGGATGCTGCGCTCGCTCTCGCAAACCGGGGTGCTCGTTTCTGACGGAGAGAGAGGCGGGAATAGCAGCACAATCGTTGACGTCGATTGAGAGGGAAAAAGCTCCTTAGGGGCAAATCAAACTTTTGGGTCAAAAAGCTAACGAGAAGTTGAGCTGGACATGGGCCCATCATCCTACGGCTTCGCAGGAGCCACTAAAAGGAGATGCTCTCGTGACGCAAGAATACGCTTCGCGTTCAGTTCACCTAACGTCGAGGCCTCGCCCGATTGGCATGCATGGACAGGCTTTCGCAGCCCACCCCGCCTTGATCCGGTTGCAGGAGAATCCGATGGATCTTGTATTCACCGAGGAAGAACAAGCGTTCCGAGAGGAAGTGCGCCAGTTTCTGCGCGATAATGTATCTCCCCAAATGCGGCACAAGATGGTCGAAGGCCGCCATGTGTCGAAGGAAGAAATGGTCACTTGGTGGCGTATCCTCAACAAGAAGGGGTGGAACGTCAGCTCCTGGCCGAAGGAATATGGTGGCACAGGCTGGAGCTCGGTCCAGCACTACATCTTTAGGGAGGAACTGCAGATGTATCCGGCGCCGACGCCGCTCGCCTTTGGCGTCGGCATGGTTGGTCCGGTCATATACACCTTCGGCAACGAGGCGCAGAAAAAGTATTATCTACCGCGCATCGCAAACGTAGACGATTGGTGGTGCCAGGGCTTTTCGGAACCCGGCGCCGGCTCGGATCTTGCTTCGCTCACGACCAAGGCCCAACGTAGGGGCGGCAAGTGGATCATCAATGGACAGAAGACTTGGACCACATACGCGCAGCACGCCAACATGATCTTCTGCCTCTGCCGCACCGATCCCAGCGCCAAGAAGCAGATGGGCATTTCCTTCATCGTCTTCCCCTTGGATTCGAAGGGCGTGACGGTGCGCCCGATTCAGACCATCGACGGTGGCTATGAGATCAACGAGGTTTTCTTCGACGACGTCAAGGTGCCCTGCGAAAACCTGATCGGCGAGGAAAACGAGGGCTGGGACTACGCAAAGTTCCTGCTCGGCAACGAGCGCACTGGTATTGCAAGGGTCGGCGTCTCCAAGGAGCGCATCCGGCACATCAAGGAGTTGGCCTCCAGCTTCGAAAGTGATGGCCGTCCTTTGATCGAGGATCGCGCCTTCCGGGAGAAGCTCGCCATCTCCGAGATCGAGCTGAAGGCACTGGAGCTTACGCAACTGCGCATTGTCACCGCCGAAGGAAAGCACGGCAAGCCAAATCCCGCGTCTTCCATGCTTAAGATAAAGGGCGCACAAAGCCAGCAGGCCGCGACTGAGCTCTTGATGGAGATGATCGGGCCATTCGCTGCGCCCTATGACGAACATTCGCACAAAGCGATGGGCTGGACCGCGCAGATCGCGCCGAGCTACTTCAACAACCGCAAGGTGTCGATCTACGGCGGCTCTGACGAAATCCAGCGCAACATCATCGCCAAGGCGGTGCTGGGGCTCTAACCCTTCTTCCACCCTGCAAATGGGGAAACGGCAGGAGGTCCAGATCCATCGCCAGGAGAAGCTGAGATATGGACTTCAATTTGTCCGAGGAGCAACGGCTCCTCAAGGAAAGCGTTGATGGACTCTTGACCGATATCTACGATTTCGAGCAGCGCAAGGCATATTTGAGGGAGAAGGGCGGCTGGAGCAGACTAATCTGGAGCCGCCTTGCGGAGCAGGGCCTGCTCGGGCTTCCCTTCGTCGAAGCCGATGGCGGGTTTGGTGGCGGCGGCGTGGAGACCATGATCGTGATGGAAGCGTTCGGCCGAGCGCTGGTGGTCGAGCCTTATCTCACCACCGTTGTGATCGGCGGCGGCTTCCTGCGCCGTGGCGGTTCGGATGCGCAGAAGACAGCTCATCTGCCAGGGATCATCGACGGGAGCAGAACCTTCGGCTTCGCGCAGCTCGAAAGGAACTCTCGCTATGATCTGAACGATGTGATGACCTCCGCAAGGAAGACCGGCGATGGGTGGGTCATTGACGGCGAAAAATTTGTCGTGCTCAACGGCGAGAACGCCGACACCTTGATCGTCACCGTCCGCACCAAAGGCGCTCAACGCGATCGAGATGGCATCGCGGTGCTTCTGGTGCCTGGCGACGCGATAGGGATCGCCAAGAAGAGCTACCCGACCCAAGATGGGCTGCGTGCCGCCGACATCAGCTTCGCGAGGGTCGAGGTGGGCAGCGCAGCTGCGATCGGCGATCCCGAGAACGCATTGCCGCTGATCGAGCGGGTGGTAGACGATGCCCGCACCGCGCTTTGCGCCGAAGCCGTGGGCCTGATGGACGAATCGCTGAGGACCACAGTCGAGTATATGAAGACGCGGAAGCAGTTCGGGGTGCCAATCTCCTCGTTTCAGAGTCTGCAGCACCGCGCCGCCGACATGTTTGTGGCGCTCGAACAGGCGCGCTCGATGTCGCTGTACGCTACCATAGCCGCGGATAGGGATAATGCTGCCGAGCGTGCAAAAGCTGTCGCTGCGGCTAAGGTGCAGATCGGAAGGAGCGCAAAGTTCATTGGCCAGCAGTCGATCCAGCTTCACGGTGGAATTGGCATGACCATGGCCGCTAAGATCGGCCACTATTTTAAGCGGCTGACCATGATCGAGAACACGTTTGGGGATGCCGACTATCACCTTCGTCGGGTGAGTGAGACGGGCGCGTTGGTGTGATTTGTGGCACTTGAGAAAATGGGTGTTTCAGTTTGAATCGTTCTTGCTGAGACGTCCAGCATTTGCGGATGTAGTCGTGAAGTTTGAGACATCATCACGGTCTTCAGCCGTCGCCGCCATGCTGCAATGCTTGGGTTCGCCGGGCAGCCAACCGAGAAAGGCGCGTTTGAGCCAGCTCAGTGTCGAGCCGATCTGTCTTCGCCCGCCGGTGCTCGCGCGATACCGGGATGCTCGACGGGTGGATCACGTCGACCTCGATCTCTCGCCCTCGCAGCCAGCGCGCTAACCAGAAGTCGTCGCCGCCGGCCTCATAGGCGACAATTGATTTGATCGTGCGTCCAACCTGCATCGGTTCCTTCTGCCAACGATGCAGAAGCGGCAGAAGCGCATCCTGATCTGGGCTGAGCTTCTTCAATGGATCGCGTTCGAGGCCGGGCACAATACCGGCGACCAGCCAGCTCGACTGGCCGATCTCGATCACGGCAATCACTGTCGCGTCTTGTTCAAGTCTGACAAGGCATCTGCTCAGGTCGTTCTGCTTCGCCATGGGGCGCTCCATCGCTTTGTTGCCGCGACGATGGTGCCATTGCCCACCGCGCAGCCCAAGCTTCTAAACTGATCGGCCGCCGAACTTTCATCCGGCGGCGGCTAGAGTCTCGGGATGTTTTGCAAGAAGACCAAACTTGGGATTACCCAGAACTGGAGTCTTGCGCCTCTGTCACGCTGGCGGGCTGGTTGCGCCAACATGGTTTTGAGCAAAGTCAGCGGCCGATTGCCGAACGGCTCGTCGAGGTCGAAGGTCGGGACGACGGGATCATTGGAAAGCCGACTTCATGACGTTCGGCAAATGCGATCAGGGGCTGTTGTTTCTTCTAAAGACAAACTCGCTCCAACATCGATCACAGGTAAGCGCTTAGCCGTGCTTTCAATTACCCACATTTGACGTCGGATTTGAACGCCGCGCCGCAGGCGAAATCTTGAATCGGAAGAATCTGTTGTGATTCGTTGTTGAGCACCTGA
>NZ_JADPKG010000107.1:0-83484 GCF_023073875.1 Bradyrhizobium sp. 154 | reverse complement strand
CATCGGCCGCTCCTTCCAACTCAGGAGCCACCTTCAGAATCGATTTCTGCCCAATTCGCAATGCCTTACAGAGAACGCTCACATGCGATTCCCCTGCCCCTGAGGGGGAGGGTGAAACGTCAGTTCAGCCCGCCAACCTGAATCGCAGCGTGAACTCCGCGCCGCCGCCGGGGAGATTCTCCACCGCGACCGTCGCGGCGTGATCGTCCGCGACGCCGCGCACGATCGAGAGGCCCAGGCCTGCACCGTCGCTGCGCTGGCGGTCACGGCGCCAGAAGCGCTGGAAGATCAGCTCGCGCTCGGCCTCCGCGATGCCGGGACCGCGATCGCGCACCCGCACTGAGCCGTCCTCGCCCACCTCGACCTCGACGGCGGTGTCCCTCGCCGTGAACTTGATCGCGTTTTCGGCGAGGTTGAAGACTGCACGCTGAAGCATCTCCGAATTGCCGTGGATCATGACGGGCGCGTCGCTGCCCCGCAGGGCGATGTCCTTATGCTGCGCGATCGCAAACGGGGCGATCGAACCGACCACCTCGGCACAGACGGCGCGCAAGTCAGCGGTCTCGCCGGGGTCGAGCACCAGCGTGTCGAGCTCGGCGATCTCCAGCAGCTGGGCGACGATCCGGCTCATGGCTTCGATGTCGGCATGCAGCGCCTGACGCGCCGCGCCGTCGCCAAGCGTCTCGATCCGCGTGCGCAGGATCGTGAGCGGCGTACGCAGTTGATGAGCCGCGTCGGCCGTGAACTGCCGCTGCACCCGAAAGCCGTCCTCGAGGCGGTCGAGCGCCTGGTTCACTGCCGTGACGAGCGGCATGATCTCGCGCGGGATCTGCTTCGTCGGCAGGCGGATGTCGGTGCGCGCCGGGCCGATATTGCTGGCCTCCTCCGAGGCCTTCCACAATGGCGCGATCGCGCGGCGGAAGATGATGATGTCGGTTGCGAGCAGGACCAGAAGGATGGGGATGGTGATCCACCCGACCCGTCGGAAGAAGTTCGAGACGATGTCGTCGATGATGACGTCGCGATGCGCGAGATCCTCGGCGACCTGGATGCGCACCGTCTTGCCGTCGATGACCCGGGTGACGCCAGCGCCGGAAATCGTCTCGGGCGGCCGAAGAGCCGCGGCTGCGGCCCGCCGATGCGAGGAAAACAGCAGCCGGCCTTCGCCATCGCGAATGTCGTATTGATAGCGGCCGTAGGCGTCCGAATAGAGCCCGCGCAGACTGTCGGGCAGGTTGAACGTCAGCGAGCCGTCCGGCTGGGTGACGATGCGCTCCGCCAGCACCTCGGCCTGGGCGCGCATGCCGTCGTGGTGCAACTGGTCGATCTCGGAATTGAGCAGCCAGAACAGCACGAGCGGCAGGACGATCGCGACCATCGCGACCGCCACGATGTGCAGGAAGACGATCCGCCAGATCAGCGATTTGAACGTGAGCGATCTGACATGGCCTCCGGCAGCCACGCTATTTTTCCTCGGCCATGAGATAGCCGACGCCGCGGATGGTGTGGATCACCACCTTGGCGCCGTGTTCGGTGAGCTGCTTGCGCAGCCTGGAGACATAGACCTCGACCGCGTTGGAGGCGACCTCGCCTTCGAGCCCGAAGATGTGATCCTCGACGTTCTTCTTCGGCACCACCCGGCCCTGCCGGCGCAACAGGATCTCCAGCACCGACGTCTCGCGCGCGGAGATGATCCGCGGCTGGTCGTCGACGAAGATCTGGCGGCTCTCGGTGTCGTAGACGAGATTGGCAAGGCGGAGCGAGCGGCCGAGCAGCTGGCCCGGCCGGCGCAGGATTGCCTCCAGCCGCGCCACCAGCTCCTCCATCGCGAACGGCTTTGTGAGATAGTCGTCGGCGCCGCTGCGCAGTCCGGTGACGCGGTCTTGCACGCCCCCGCGCGCGGTCAACACCAGGACCGGCAGCGGCTCCATCTTGAGGCGCAGCTCGCGCAGCACTGCCAGGCCGTCGCCGTCGGGCAGGCCGAGATCGAGGATCATCGCGGCATAGCTGACGCTGCTCACAGCTTCGCGCGCCTCGGCTGCGCTGCCGACGATGTCGCTCTCATACCCGGCAGCCGCCAGCCCGCCGGCCACGAGCCGCGACAGCTCGGCATTGTCCTCGACGATCAGAAGGCGCATCAAATTCCCGCCGATTGTTCCGGTATCACCGCACGGCTCGCGCCGCATCTGCGTTCTTTTCCAGCATTCGCGGCGCCGCGGCCAGCGAAAAAGCACCGGGGCGGCGGGTCGGCCTTCTGTCAGGTTCGCGTAAGCTTCAATGACCGGTCCTTGCATCAAGGAGAAGGCTGTTTGCTAATTTGACAGATACCAGCAAGTTTCTCTCAGACTAAAGGATGAACTTAATGAGCAATCCTGTGAAAACCGAAAGCGAACTCATCGCCATGGCGAAGGCCGAGTTGAAGGTTCATGCCGACTGTCCCGATGGAATGACCATTTCGATCCTCCGCGATGGCAAGTCCTGGGAGTTTCGAGCCAGTGCGGACCGAGCCACCTCAGATCGGCCCGGCTACCCCGAATGCGTTGCCATGCTTGTCCAGATCGGCGATCACCTCAGCAAGCAGTACGACGTCCAGCGCTAGACGGACCTCGACGTTTCGAACACACGCGCAGGGGAATCTCAGAACACCTGTTCGATCGCCATCACCAGACCGGCCGCGAACTTTTTTAGTGGCCGCTGCGGCAAATTGTCTATTTTTCTGTTGACCGGAAAACTGCCGACGATAAAGGTGCCCTGCTTCACGCGCGCCCGCGACCTGCACAGGTCTCGCTGGAAATCGAACAACAAGAACGAGCGGAAGCATCAGGAGGGTGAACTAGCTCCGGCGCAGATGTGGAAGGCTGCTGATGCAGCACCATGATCCTGCTCGTTTGGGGTCAGCACTCAGCGAGCGGGGAAAAGATATTGATGCGCCCATTGTTGGCGATAAGTGCAGCTATCGACTGGCTGAACGAGAAGATCGGTAACGTCTGCAACGTTCTGGTGCTCGCGGCCTGTCTCGTCAGCGCTGCAAATGCGATGATCCGGTACGCCTTCAGCTACAGCTCCAACAGCTGGCTCGAAACGCAGTGGTATATGTTCGCTGTCGTCGTGATGTTCGGCGCGTCCTATACCTTCAAACGTAACGAGCATGTGCGTGTCGAAATCATGTACCTCATGCTTTCCGAGCGCGGCCAGTTATGGCTCGACCTGATCGGGACATTGGTTTTCCTCGTCCCGGCATGCCTGCTCCTCAGTTACCTGTCATGGTCGATGTTCTACAACTCGCTCGTCATCGGCGAAATGTCCAATAATGCTGGCGGCCTCCTCCGATGGCCAATCAAGCTTGCGCTGCCGGCAGGATTCTTCATGTTGGCTCTGCAAGGTGTCTCAGAAGTCATCAAACGAGCAGCGGCTCTGCGCGGCGAAGTCACCATCGATGCGAAATACGAGCGGCCGACCCAATGATCACAATTGAGATGATGCCGCCGCTGATGTTCGGCGGGCTGGTCTTGGCGATGCTGATCGGCTTCCCTGTCGCCTTCACGTTGGCCGCTCTCGGGCTTTCGTTTGGATTTCTCGCGATCCACGAAGGATTCTTCGGATTCAGCTTCCTCCAGGCAATCCCGGAGCGCATCTACGGCAGCGTGCTGGCCAACGAGCTGCTGCTGGCAATTCCATTCTTCACGTTCATGGGCGCGATCCTCGAACGATGCGGCCTCGCAGAAGATATGCTGGATTCGATGGGGCAGTTGTTCGGCCCCATTCGCGGCGGTCTCGGCTATTCCGTGATCATCGTCGGCTTCATCCTCGGTGCCATCACCGGCACGGTGGCCGCGCAGGTGATCGCAATGGCGCTGATCTCGATGCCGGTCATGATCCGCTACGGCTACAACATGCGCTACATCACCGGCGTGCTTGCAGCGTCCGGCACCATTACCCAGCTGGTGCCTCCCTCGCTGGTTCTGATCGTGCTCGCCGACCAACTCGGGAAGTCGGTCGGCGATATGTATCTGGGCGCCTGGGGGCCTTCGATCCTCCAGATCGCCCTCTTCGCGGGCTACACGTTTGCTCTGAGCCTGATCAAGCCAGGCCATGTCCCGGCCGTGCCTAAGGAAGCGAGGACGCTCAAAGGTTGGGCGCTCTGGCGCAAATGCCTGCTGGGCATCATCCCATCCGCTGTTCTGATCTTCGTGGTGCTCGGCACCATGATGCTCGGCCTCGCCACCCCGACCGAGGCGGGCGCGATGGGCGCCGTCGGCGCGATCGTCCTTGCCGTTATCCATCACAAGGATTTCAGCTCGGCCGGTCACAGGGTTTTGCTCGTCGGCGTCGCCGCTGCTGGTGTCGGCACCATCATCGGCATCTACTTCACGCCTAACCTGCCGTTCAAGATTGCCTTCGCAATTGCCTATCTGGCAGTGGCCTGGGTCTGCATCGAGGCGATCAGGATTCCCGACCTGCGCACCCTGGTTAAGCAGGGTTATGAGACCACCATGCGCATCACCTGCATGGTGACCTTCATCCTGATCGGATCGACTTGCTTCTCGATCGTTTTCTTGGGTTGCAACGGTGGTGTCTGGCTGGAGCACATGCTGACATCACTGCCGGGCGGCGTGTGGGGCTTCCTGATCTTCATCAATTTGTTCATCTTCTTTATCGCCTTCTTCCTCGATTTCTTCGAGATCGCCTTCATCATCATCCCGATGATTGCGCCGATCGCACACAAGCTGCTGACTCCCATCGTCGGTGCCGATGCTGCCTTGATCTGGTTCGGCGTCATGCTCTGCGTCAACATGCAGACCTCCTTCCTGCATCCCCCCTTCGGCTTCGCTTTGTTCTACCTCCGGGGCGTGGCGCCAAAAGAAGTCAAGAGCTCAGACATTTATTGGGGTGCAATGCCTTGGATCGGCCTGCAGGCGATCATGGTTGCCGTTGTCATCGCCTTTCCAATAACGGTGACTGGGCTGCTGGACGCGCCGACGAAGGTGGATTTGGACAAGATCAAGATCGAGATCCC
The DNA here is from genome assembly GCF_023073875.1 of Bradyrhizobium sp. 154. Lineage (NCBI taxonomy): Bacteria > Pseudomonadati > Pseudomonadota > Alphaproteobacteria > Hyphomicrobiales > Nitrobacteraceae > Bradyrhizobium > Bradyrhizobium sp. 154. Next base: position 78,467 of record NZ_JADPKG010000107.1, on the reverse strand, counting down.
GGACATCGAACTGCCACCGCCACTCGATTTCGGCCAGCCGAAGAACTGACCGGCCTCGCGCTTTGGCTAGTCTAAGGCGTCGACCTGCATCAGTCCGGCATAACCAGCCAGATGCTGCTCCGGACGCGCACGGCGACGTCGGGCGAGTAGAAGAACACTGCCGCCGGTGCACGCAGGTCCAGAGCCGATCGGTCCAGATCTTGCCACTTTTCACTCCTCAGCGTTTCAATCGGCCACCAGGAGCCGAGCGCCTCGAATACCGTCGAAAATGAATTGGACCGCAAGAGCCGCCAGGACAACGCCGGCAAGTCTCGCCAGCACATGTTCAACGACGAAGTTCAGATCCGCAATTGGGCCTGCGGCCGGTATATTTATTGAGCGGTCCTTTGCGCGGCCTTCTCAATCCTTCTGGAAGAGAATAATCATCCTGGGGACCGTCGTGTCCCGAGGCCCCGGGCGGCGCCTTCTGCGCGACGATCGGCGGACGTGGTTGCCGCAGCGCATCCTCGTTCGCTGTGCTGAGTGAACGGCTTTTCTCGCGCAAGCCGCCGGCGAACAGGCTCCTTGCCCAAGAGACCATTCCTGCGAAGGACGCGTATTTTGGCCAACCCTCCATGATCAGCACGCGCAATCGTCTTCAGGCAGCGGTCTGCTTCCGCGCGGCCTCCATTCTTCGGAACAGCTCCAGCCACCGCTGCTCTTTCGGAGAGAGCGGTAGCTCGGAATGTCGCCAAGTCGGCTTGCCATCTAGCGGAAGCTGAGCATCCAAAAGTTCGAATTCGGTCGTCTCCTCAGGGGTAAGGCCTGCAAGGACCCGGCGACGCTTCTTGTCGAGCGTGTACAAACGCGAGGTCAGCACGATCTCTCCGCTTGGCCCAACGGTCGACGGAGACAGTATTGGCGTGTTCCCTTTCACTTCAGCACCATCATGGTTCATCTCGCGGCAACGAGCTTGGCCAGCAAAATGGCGCACTCGCGCAGGTCAGTTGCGAAGGGAGGCTGCCGCAGCCTCCCCTCGCCGAGCATTCACGCTGTCACACGTGGATGGCCCTGATGCAGTTGCCAAACTCGCAGAGCCGCAACAGCGGCGACGAGGATTCCGGCGATGACGTGGAGCGGTGTCACCGTTGCCTTGGCCGAGAAGTGCAGCACCCAGGGTGATACGGCGACCCAAACGCCGGCGGCCAGAGCTATCCACTCCTGCCATTCGGCGAATATCGCCAGCGCCGCAACGGCCAGCGCAGCGATCAGGATGCCGCTCAACCAGGCATTCCAGTTGGTGGGACTTTCAGCGGCGAACCCGAAGGCCCACGGCGAGATGAACAAGCCGAGGCCGATCACTAGGTTGACCCCATCGGCGATCATGTCCTTTTTCCAGATGGTGTTCATGTTGCAACTCCTTACATTCGCTCCTTTCCCTCACTCTCTTTGCACAGGCCAGTCCGGTGACGGGCGAAAGCGAACTCCCGCCCGTCCCGCGGTTACTTGCCGTTGATGGCGATCCGTTTCACCTTGTGCTGCGTGGTCGGTAACTTCGGCAGCGTCACGGTGAGCACGCCATTCTTGAAAGACGCCTCGACCTTGTCCTGATCGACATCGTCGACCGGGACGGAGCGCTCGAAGCGTCCGTAGTAGCGCTCGCTGAAGCGGCGCTCCTTGTCTTCGGTCTCGCTCCTTTTTTCGCCGCTGATGGTCAACAGGCCGCCCCTCAGTTCGACGTTGACGTCCTTCTCCTCGAGACCGGGGACCTCGGCGGTGACGTTGACTTCCTTCTCCGTCTCTTTGACTTCGATGTTCGGCCATCCGGTCGCCTGGGAGCCAAACGGAGTGACGTCGAACGTGCGGAACGCATCATCGAACAGCCGATTCATCTCGCGATGAAGCGCGAGGAACGGATTGGCTTCGCTGCGGTGCGGACTCAGATCGCGGGAGCCGTTATTCCGGGGAACGAGATCGCGTAGGGGCATAGCTTTCCTCCTTCCTGTTTCTTCATGCTCATTTGACAAAATTCAGCCGCGCGCGGCCACGCCGCGCAGGCGGTTCGACGGCCCCGAACGGAACTCCGTCAGGCGGTCTGCTTCCCTTCGATTTGCTGGTTGTCGTTGCCGGCGACTTCGATCGCGATACGGCGTGGCTTCATCGCCTCCGGGATTTCCCGAACCAGAGCGATCCTCAGCATGCCGTTTTCGAACGTCGCATCCTTGACCTGAACATAGTCCGCCAGGTTGAAAACGCGGCGGAACGGCCGCAGGGAGATTCCCTGGTACAGGTAGTCTTGATCACCTTTGCTGGGCTTGCGCCCCTCAACCGTAAGCATTGATTGCTCGGCGGTGATGGTGATCTCCTCCGGGCTGAAGCCCGCCAGTGCCAGCGTGATCCGGTACTGGTTCTCACCGGTACGCGCGATGTCGTACGGCGGATAATCGTCGTCCGCATTCGCCGCGTCGTTGACGAGGTCGAACAGACGATCGAAGCCGACGCTCGAGCGCCAGAACGGGGGCATTTCGTAAGTTCTCATAACCACATCCTCCTTGGAGCAACATGGATAGGAGCAACGCCGGTTTTCCGACGGCCTTGACCGGACCCTGACGGCGTCCGGCGCCACACATGTGGCACCCAAGAGCTAGAACGGTGCGGGTCGTTTTCAAGGGCGCCATGCGCGCTCGAATTGTATTTTTGCCGTCCCGACCCCGGCGGTAGATTGTGTGCTTCGCATCAACCGCCGCTGCGGACGGCCACCTTCGCCCTGCGCAATCAGCCCCATGCTCGGCCGGCCCACACCTTTTGAGCCGCCACGGGAGCTCCCTAAATCGAGGCCGTCAAGGCCATTGTCGGATTCACCGCCTGCACTTCGCTGCTCACATGGGCCCGGCCGCAGCTCTTATTTCTCGAAGGAACAATTCGGAAGATACGACATTTTGTGAGCGCCGCCGGCATGACGCGCTTGGGCGCCGCTTCTGGGCCCAGGCGCATGCTGGGGGAGCTCACCCACTTTGCTCTGAGGAGGAATTGGAAAATGAGCATCCTGTCCGTCCGATCGAATCTGCCCGCGACCTGTCGCCGGAGCAGGCCGAATATATCACCGACAAACTGAAAGTAGCCTCGCCTGAGGTCGTCGAGATGAACGGCTGGATACGGGGTGATACTTCGCTCAACCTGCCCACGAGGCGGGAGGACGGGGCCGAGGAAATCGAGGACCGGCTGATCGATCCGGCGCCCGACCCGGAGACGCTGCTGTCGGAGGCGGAGGATCGTAACCGGGTAAGAAGCGCAGTGGGGGACGCGCTCGCTCTCCTTGACCTCCGTGAGCGCCATATCGTCGGGGCGCGATTCCTGGCCGAACAGCCGAAGACCCTGGAGGAGCTTGCCGGCACTTCCGGCGTATCGCGCGAGCGCGCACTGCAAAAGATCCGGAGCGCGATGCGCTCCCGTTTGCATGGAGCTGCGCGCCGTCCCGATCGTCCCGATCGGGGCTGGCGCAGCGGTTAATCGCGGAGGGAAGAAGATGAAGATTGCGCAGATTGCCCCGCTGTTCGAGAGCGTCCCGCCCCGGCTTTATGGGGGAACGGAGCGGGTGGTTTCGTGGCTGACCGAGGAGCTGGTGCGACAGGGTCACCAAGTGACGCTGTTCGCCAGCCAGGACTCCATTACCTCGGCCGAGCTCGTTCCCTGCACCACTCGTGCGCTGCGCCTCGATCACGACGTGCAAGATGCTATTCCCCATCCGATGGTCATGCTCGACAAGGTGCGCGAGCGCGCGGATGAGTTCGACATCCTGCACTTCCACACCGACTATCTGCATTTTCCGCTGTTCCGGTCCGAGCGCGGCCGGACGCTGACAACGTTGCACGGCCGGCAGGATCTGCTGGACCATATGCCGTTCTACCGCCGATTTTCCGACATGCCGCTGGTTTCGATTTCGAACGCGCAACGGGCGCCGCTCTCAGGCGCGAACTTCGTGGCGACGGTGTACCACGGCCTTCCGCTCGATCTGCACACCCCAAGCTTCAGCCCGACAGGCGGCTATCTAGCGTTTCTCGGCCGCATCTCACCGGAGAAACGTCCCGACCGCGCTATTGCAATTGCGCGGGCGGCGGGGCTTCCGCTCAAGATAGCTGCCAAGGTCGACAAGGCCGATGAAGCCTATTTTCGCGGTGTTATCGCGCCGATGCTGAACGAGCCGGGAATCGAGTTCATCGGCGAGATCAATGAGAGCGCCAAAAGCGAATTTCTCGGCAATGCGGCAGCGCTGCTCTTCCCGATCGACTGGCCGGAGCCTTTCGGCCTGGTCATGATCGAAGCCATGGCCTGCGCCACGCCGGTGCTCGCCTTCCGTTGCGGATCGGTCCCGGAAATCGTCGACGACGGACTAACCGGCCGTATCGTGTCCGACGTCGATGAGGCGGCGCGGGCCATTCCCGGATTGCTGGCGCTCGACCGCAAAGCCATCCGCGCCCGGTTCGAGGGACGTTTCTCGTCCGCGCGCATGGCGACGGAGTATACCCGGATCTACCAGAGGATGCTTCGCAGCCTTACCGCCAGCTCCGGCTATCGGCACTCGCTGCGCGTCCGGCCGACCTCCACGGACACCGCTCCGGGAGCGCCGCCCACGGCCGCGTAAAAAGATATTTGAAGGGACGGACCTGCGGCACTGCGGAAAGCCGGCAAGGGCGCCGCTCCGTCCCGCCGTGTCACGACACGTCGTCGCGGAAACTTCTGCCGGCGGTGTCGAAAAATTTTTCATAGCCCCTCTTGACCTCATCTTTGCCGCGCCTAGGTCGATTTTGCCGGACGGCCGGTTGCGGCCCCGATTTTTATGACATCGCTGAATTGTAGGGGAGGATGTGCATGCATTTCCGTCCATTGCATGATCGCGTGCTGGTGCGACGCATCGATGCCGAGGAGAGGACTGCCGGCGGCATCATCATTCCGGACACGGCGAAGGAAAAGCCGCAGGAAGGCGAGGTGATCGCCGCCGGGCCGGGTGGCCGCAACGAACAGGGCCAGCTGGTGCCGCTCGACGTGAAGGTCGGCGACCGGGTGCTGTTCGGCAAATGGTCCGGCACGGAGGTGAAGATCGACGGCAAAGAGCTTCTCATCATGAAGGAGAGCGATCTGCTGGGCGTGGTCGAGAAGGCCGCCGCGACGAAGAAGGCCGCGTGAAGCGCTGACACTCATTGAACGGCAAAGGAGAGAACGTCATGGCTGCCAAGGACGTCAAATTCTCGACGGAAGCCCGCGACCGCATGCTGCGCGGCGTCGATACGCTGGCAAACGCCGTCAAGGTGACGCTCGGACCGAAAGGCCGCAACGTGGTGCTGGAGAAATCGTTCGGGGCGCCGCGCATCACCAAGGACGGTGTCACCGTGGCCAAGGAGATCGAGCTCGAAGACAAGTTCGAGAACATGGGCGCGCAGATGGTGCGCGAGGTGGCGTCGAAGACCAGCGATGTCGCTGGCGACGGAACGACGACTGCGACCGTGCTGGCGCAATCGATCGTCAAGGAAGGCGCTAAGTCGGTTGCAGCGGGCATGAACCCGATGGACCTCAAGCGCGGCATCGACCTCGCAGTCGAGGCGATCGTCAAGGACCTCAAATCGCACGCCAAGAAGGTCACGGCGAACGACGAGATCGCCCAGGTCGCGACGATCTCCGCGAATGGCGACACTGAGATCGGTCGCTTCCTCGCCGAGGCCATGAAGAAGGTCGGCAACGAAGGCGTCATCACCGTGGAGGAGGCTAAGAGCCTCAACACGGAGTTGGAGGTGGTAGAGGGCATGCAGTTCGATCGCGGCTATGTGTCGCCCTATTTCGTCACCAATGCCGAAAAGATGCGGGCGGAGCTCGAAGACCCGTACATCCTGATCCACGAGAAGAAGCTGTCCGCACTGCAATCGATGCTGCCGCTGCTCGAGTCGGTGGCGCAGTCGAGCAAGCCCCTGCTGATCATCGCCGAAGACATCGAAGGCGAAGCGCTGGCGACGCTGGTCGTCAACAGGCTGCGCGGCGGGCTGAAGATCGCAGCCGTCAAGGCGCCGGGCTTCGGCGATCGCCGCAAGGCGATGCTCGAGGACATCGCGATCCTCACCGGCGGCACGATGATCGCCGAAGATCTCGGCATCAAGCTCGAGAACGTCACGCTCAACATGCTCGGCCGGGCCAAGAAGGTGGTAATTGACAAGGAGAACACGACCATCGTCAATGGCGCCGGCGCCAAGAAGGACATCGAGGCGCGCGTGGCCCAGATCAAGCTGCAGATCGAGCAGACCACCTCGGACTACGATCGCGAGAAGTTGCAGGAGCGGCTTGCCAAGCTCGCGGGCGGCGTGGCCGTAATCCGGGTCGGCGGTGCCACTGAAGTCGAGGTCAAGGAGCGCAAGGATCGCGTCGACGACGCGATGCATGCGACCCGCGCCGCGGTGGAAGAAGGCATCCTGCCGGGCGGCGGAGTGGCGCTGTTGCGGGCGCTCAAGGCGCTTGAACGCATCAAGACCGCCAACGCCGACCAAAAGGCCGGCGTCGACATCGTGCGCCGGGCAATCCAGATGCCAGCCCGCCAGATTGTCGAGAATGCCGGCGAGGACGGTTCGCTGGTGGTCGGCAGGCTGATCGAGAACGGCGACTACAATTGGGGCTTCAACGCCGCGACTGGCGAGTACCAGGATCTGGTGCGGGCCGGCGTGATCGACCCGGCCAAGGTGGTTCGCACAGCCTTGCAGGATGCTGCGTCTATCGCCGCCCTTCTGATCACCACCGAAGCGCTCGTCGCCGAGAAACCGAAGAAGGCGGAAGCCCCAGCCGCGCCGCAGATGGACTTCTAACTTAGCAGTAACGGACCCACGTCTCGATCAGGAAAGGAGACATCGACGTACGAGGAGCGGTCAGATGAGCAGAGATCGTCAGCAAAGGCTGCGTAGAAACGGAGCGGCGGCCGTGCACTGGCTGATGTTCACCCTCAGCTGCGCCACGATCGCCTGGATCAGTCTTTTTCGAACGATAGGAGGATGACATGGTCAGCGATCACATCATTATATCTCCGCTCGGGCGGAGAAACCCCGGGTAGTGCTCGCGCAACCCCTAGCCCGCCGGATACTCGCGGCGTCGATCGCTGCGATCCTCCTGCTGCCGTCGCTGGCGGCTTGGGGAATGGATCGTATGCCGGGCAAACCCGTTCCAGCCGACGCGTTCGAAAAGAAGATCGCGCTCCCACCGATTCCTCATCTTGAGTCGATGCCATGGATGAAGTGGAACGCTGGCGTGAATACCAAGGTCGATAGCTTGATGCCGGCGGATACGCCTTCATCCTTCATGCTGGCGCCGCGCGAGCGCCCGGCGCCATCGTTCGGCTCTTGAACCCGAACATCCCCGGCGTCGGTGAACTCCGCGCCTGAGTTTGCTTGCAGCCTCGATGCTAAGATCACTGGCTGCAGCGGCCCTGAAATTCCCCCTGCGGGACGGGAGCCTCGTGCTTGCCTTCCCCCCGAGAATCCTCGGGGTATTGTCGCCTTATCCTCGAAGCCGGCCTTCTCGGGCTCGATTGGCTCATGCCGAGCGCAGAGGACGCGGCAGGCGTTGTTCACTAAGGCATTGAACCCTTGCCTCGCTTGGCGTGATGTTCCTGAAATGCTGTTCTGAGTTCCGCTAGTTCGTCGTTTGTTGCACCAAGCTCCGCTTCCGCACGACTTGCCAGCAAATCCAGGTAAACGATCGGCCGATCGAACTGGCTCGCCGTGAAGTCGTACCTCACGCCTTCGATCCGGTTGTAAAAATGGTCCGCGGCAGGCAGCGGTGTCTTCAGCAACTGGCCGCCGAACAGTTCATGAATGAGCAGCGCAGTGACATTGCATTGCCCGGCCGCCGGATTGTCCGCGCTCCATTGGCTGGCCGTCGACGACGACCATGCTTTTCGCAGTGCGTCTTGAATTTCATCGGGATCAAAGCTCATGGGTCATTTCCGCAGATCGGCGCGACCCCAAATTTCGGATTATACGATTGTCGCTTTTTGCCACTGTTTTGCCCGACGAGTCAAACGGGCTCCGTAATCCACAGAATCGGAACAGCGAAGCCGGATCCGTCGCTCGGCGTCCCTAACGCTAGTTTCGCTCCCAAAATCGCGGCGCGGACCCAGCTGCCCGCCGATCGTCTCATCCCGCTAATTAGCTCGACATATCAGCGTATTGGCAGCACCGACAGGCAATCCCGCTATCACCCCTCGTCTACTGTGCATGGGGTTGTTTTCGCTGTTTTTGTTTGGACGTGCTTCGGAACGCCGCAACGACAACGCCCCGGAGCCTTCGCTCCGAGGCGTTGCAGGCAACACGCAGCGTGATCAGCTCTGGGAGCGCCGGGCCATGAAGATGTCGTAGCCGACCTCGGCGACCTGGAACCAGGCGTAGCCGTCGCTTGTGAACTTGGCGAGGGAATCGTGGACCTTCTTGAAGTTGGCGTTGGTCGCGCCGACCTCGGCGTGCAGCTCCTTGGCCGCCTTGTAGCAGGCATCCATGATCGACGGCGAGAAGGCGTGCAGCTTGGTGCCGCCTGCGAGCAGCTTCTTCAGCGCCAGCGGATTGGCGTTGTCGTAGCGCGCCATCATGTAATTGTTGGCGTAGTGGCCGGCCTGCTCCAACACGCTCTGGTAATATTTCGGCAGCGCGTTCCACTTGTCGAGGTTGACGAAGGCCAGCAGCATCGGCCCGCCTTCCCACCAACCGGGATAGTAGTAGTGCGGCGCGATCTTGTAGAAGCCGAGCTTCTCGTCGTCATAGGGACCGACCCATTCGGCGGCGTCGATGGTGCCCTTCTCCAGCGCCGGATAGATGTCGCCGCCGGCGAGTTGCTGCGGCACGACGCCGAGCTTCTGGAGCACACGGCCGGCGAAGCCGCCAACGCGGAATTTCATGCCCTTGAGATCGTCGGGCGTGTTGACCTCTTTCCTGAACCAGCCGCCCATCTGGCAGCCGGTGTTGCCCGCGAGCAGCGAGACGACGTTGTAGCCCTTGTAGAACTCGTTGAGCACGTCGCGCCCGCCGCCCAGCATGTACCAGGCCTGGTTGATGCGCATGTTGGGACCGAACGGCACGGCTGAGCCGAAGGTGAAGGTCGGGTCCTTGCCGAAATAGTAGTAGGACGCGGTGTGGCCGATCTCGCAGGTGCCATTCTGCACGGCATCGAGCACCTGGAGACCCGGCACGATCTCGCCGGCGGCGAAGATCTGGATCTGGAATTTGTTGTCGGTCGCTTCAGCGACCATCTTGCACATCATCTCGGCGCCGCCAAACAGCGTGTCGAGCGATTTCGGCCAGCTCGTCGGCATGCGCCATTTGATTTCCGGCATGGACTGCGCGATCGCAGGCGCGGCGAGCGTGGCGGCACCGGCCGCACCAAGTCCCGTGACCTTGATGAAGTCTCTTCTCTTCATGATTTCCTACCCTGATGGATCTGATTGTGGGCCTTCTTGTCGAGGCTTGGGGACAGCATGGAACATCGCCGGGCCGAATGCCATCCCGATCGCACTGCGGCAAAGAAAAAGCCCGGCCTCGCGAGCGAGGCCGGGCGATCCGTCTTACGACTTAAGCCGTAGATCAGCCGCGGGTGCGGGAGCGGATCATGAAGCTGTCGTAGGTATATTCGGCGACCTGCCACCACAGATATTCGTCGGAGCGATAGGCCTGCATGGCGTCGATCGACTTCTTGAAGTCGGGGTTCTTGGCCGAGACTTCCGCCCAAAGCTCGTTGGTCGCCTTGAGGCAGGCTTCCAGCACCTCGTTGGTGAAGGGACGAAGCTGGGTGCCGCCGGCGACGAGACGCTTCAGCGCCGCCGGGTTCTGCATGTCGTAACGCGCGGCCATCCAGGTGTTGGCGTTGGCCGTCGCGTTGGTGAGGATCGCCTGATAGTTTTTCGGCAGCGCATTCCACTTTTCCAGATTGGCGAAGGCGTGGACGGTCGGACCGCCTTCCCAGAAGCCTGGATAATAGTAGTACTTGGCGACCTTGGCGAAGCCGAGCTTCTCGTCATCGTAGGGACCGACCCACTCGGCCGCGTCGATGGTGCCCTTCTCCAATGCCGGGTAGATGTCGCCGCCAGCGAGCTGCTGCGGCACCACGCCCACCTTCTGGAGCACCTGCCCGGCAATGCCGCCGATGCGCATCTTCAGGCCGGAGAGGTCGGCAACGGTCTTGATCTCCTTGCGGAACCAGCCGCCCATCTGGGTGCCGGTGTTGCCGCAGGGGAAGCCGACCACGTTCGACTTCTTGAAGAACTCGTTGGCGAGTTCGTTGCCGCCGCCCTGATAGAGCCACGAATTCTGCTGGCGCGCATTGAGGCCGAACGGCACCGAGGCGAAAATCGCGAAGGTCGGATCCTTGCCGACATAGTAGTAGGACACCGTATGGCACATCTCCACCGTGCCGCTGGAGGTCGCATCGAGCGCCTGCAGGCCGGGGACGAGTTCGCCGGCCGCAAACACCTGGATCTGGAATTTGTTGTCGGTCATCTCGGCGACATACTTGGCCACCTGCTCGGCGCCGCCATAGATGGTGTCGAGCGACTTCGGGAAGCTCGAAGTCAGGCGCCACTTCACCTCAGGCGAGGATTGCGCGATCGCCGGCGAGGCCACCGCGGTTGCCGCCGCGCCCGCTGCCGACACTTTAAGAAATTCACGACGCTTCATCTTCATCTCTCTCCTTGCTGGGGCGTTTCCCCTCAACTTCTCTTTTGCCGCCGCTCATTCCGGCGACGCGTGAAGGCCGCGTCGAACCGAAGGGGCTTGACTGCCGTGGGCGTTTAACACGGAAGCCCCGCTTGCGGAACGCGACAATGGCATGACGGGACTCTACGAAAGTCGCATGTCCCAGGAGCTTGCCGACGACCGGTTCAGGCCGCGGCGATGACACCCTTGAGCTGGTCCCGGACCTGGCCTGCAATGGCGCGGTAGATCGCCGCATGAGGTCCGTCCGGCTCGCTGTCGACGACAGGATTGCCGGCATCCGAGGTGGCGCGAATCGCCATGTGCAAGGGGATCTCGCCCAGGAACGGTACTCCGAGCTTCTCCGCCTCGTGCCGCGCCCCGCCATGGCCGAATATGTCCGACTTGGTGCCGCAATGCGGGCACTGGAAGTAGCTCATGTTCTCGACGATGCCGAGCACGGGCACGTTGACCTTCTTGAACATGGCAAGCCCCCGCCGTGCATCGATCAGAGACAGGTCCTGCGGGGTCGAGACGATCACGGCGCCCTTAAGCGGCACGTTCTGAGCCAGCGTGAGCTGGGCATCGCCGGTGCCAGGCGGCATGTCGACCACCAGCACGTCGAGCTTGCCCCATTCGACGTCGCGCAGCATCTGCGTCACCGCCGACATCACCATGGGGCCGCGCCAGATCATCGCGGTCTCCTCCTCCACCAAAAAGCCGATCGACATGATGGCGAGGCCGAAGCGCCGGAGCGGAATCATCTTGCGCTCGTCGTTCAGCTCCGGCTTGTCGCGCAGGCCGGTCAGCCGCGGCACCGAGGGGCCGTAGATGTCGGCGTCGAGCAGCCCGACCTTGAGGCCGAGGTCGCGCAGGCCGAGCGCCAGATTGAGCGCGGTGGTCGATTTTCCCACCCCGCCCTTGCCGGAGGCCACCGCGATCACGGCGGCAACGCCCGGGATCTCAGACTGCCGCGCCATCGGCGATTGGCCGGCCTGCGGCGGCTTATGGGCGTGGGCCGGCTGCACGCCGGGCGTGCCGCGGCTCGGCTGCGGTGGTGGCGGCGGCGCGGAGCCCGGCTTGCGCTCCGCGGTCAGCGCCACCATCACGGTGGTGACGCCGGGAATGGCGCGCACAGCGGCTTCCGCTTCGGCCCGGATGGACTCCCAGGCGCGCGCCTCGGCGGCATCGACATTGATCGAGAAGAACACCTTGCCGTCCGAGGCGCTGATTGCGCTCAGCACATTGGCGTTGGTGAGCGCGACCCCGCGCGGCGACTTGATCCGGCCAAGGCTGTCGAGAACCTGTTGCTGCGTCACGCTCAAAGCGCATCTCCTGATTTCAAGATGCCCCATTAGAGCGGAAACGCCCAAAAGGCTACTGCCTGCCGATATCGTCAGCCATCTCCGCGGGCGCGGCTCCCTGCTCCCGGGCCGCCTCGTAGTTCAGCTCGATCATGACCCCGTTGGGATCGTGGACGAAGATCTGCCAGAGGTCGCCGCCGGGCACCTGGCGGGACTCGAACTTCATCCCCTTGGATGCGAGCCGCTGCTTCATAGCGTCGAAGCCGCGGCTGACGAAGGCGACATGGTGGACAACGCCGGAATCCGGCTTTTGTGGCTCGGCGGTCGGAGAAATATCGACGAGGTGCACCACCGGCTTGCCCTCGCTGTACATCCAGGCGCCCGGAAAGGCGAAATTCGGCCGGGCACCATTTTCCAGGCCCAGCACGTCTTCGTAGAAGCGGACCGTCTCGGCCAGTTTCCGGGTTCGGATGTTGAAATGATCGAGCACGCCCACGCTCACGCCGCCCAAACCCATGTCCATGCCTTCGCTCCCTTTTTTGAAGTCCTTGAGGTCCGCCATCCTAGCACAGGGGACCGCCAAACGAAGCCGTTGCCCTCAGGCCTCAAGGGTTTATGGTGCGCCCCAATCCGCCCTCACGGCGGAACCAGGCTCCTGCTCGCCCGGCAAGAACCGTAAAACCCAAACTACGGACAAGGTCTCATACATGGCAAAAGTCGCTTTCCTCGGTCTTGGCGTCATGGGCTTCCCCATGGCCGGACACCTCGTGAAAAAAGGGGGCCATGAGGTCACCGTCTATAACCGCACCGCGGCCAAGGCGAAGGAGTGGGCGGACAAGTTCGGCGGCAAGACCGCAGCGAGTCCGAAGGCCGCCGCTGAAGGCCAGGATTTCGTGATGTGCTGCGTCGGCAACGACAACGATCTGCGCGCGGTCACAACCGGCCCCGACGGCGCGTTTGCCGGCATCAAGAAGGGTGCGACCTTCGTCGACCACACCACCGCCTCGGCGGAAGTCGCGCGCGAACTCGATGCGGCCGCGACCAAGGCCGGTTTCAGGTTCATCGATGCACCGGTCTCCGGCGGCCAGGCGGGCGCCGAGAATGGCGTGCTGACGGTGATGTGCGGCGGCGCTCAGGACGCCTATGCCGGCGCCGAGCCGATCATCACGGGGGCCTATGCGCGGATGTGCAAACTGCTCGGGCCCGCCGGTTCCGGCCAACTGACGAAGATGGTCAACCAGATCTGCATCGCCGGCCTCGTGCAGGGTCTCTCCGAGGGTATCCACTTCGCCAAGAAGAGTGGCCTCGACGTCGCCGCAGTGATCGAGACCATCTCGAAAGGGGCCGCGCAGTCCTGGCAGATGGAAAATCGCTACAAGACCATGAACGAGGGCAAGTACGATTTCGGGTTCGCGGTGGAATGGATGCGCAAGGACCTCTCGATCTCGCTGGCTGAAGCTCGCCGCAACGGCGCCAACCTGCCTGTCACGGCGCTGGTCGACCAATTCTACTCCGAGGTGGAGAAAATGGGCGGCAAGCGCTGGGACACGTCGAGCCTGCTCGCGCGTCTGCAACGCTGAGGATCATCTTGACGGCTTGCTGCCGGGCGGCACTGCGACCGTCCCAGACCTCGACGCCGCCGGCACTGCGACGAGGTCTGGCAAGCACATTGAGCTGAAGTACAAAGTTCGGGGGGACTGACTTGCTGAGCGTGATAGCCGCCGTTTTCATCGTTGCGTATGCTGCCATCGCGCTCGAACACCCGCTCGGCATCAACAAGAGCGCTTCGGCTCTCCTGGGAGCGGGCCTGCTCTGGACCATCTATGCGCTGTCCGTCGGCGATGCATCCCTTGTCAACCGCCAGCTCGACGAATCCGTCTCCGCGACCGCCCAAATCGTCTTCTTCCTGATCGGCGCCATGACGATCGTCGAGGTGATCGACGCCCACAACGGCTTCGAGGTCATCACGTCCGTGATCCGCACCACGAAGCAGACCACGTTGATGTGGATCATCGGCTTCGTGACGTTCTTCCTGAGCGCGATCCTCGACAATCTCACGACAACCATCGTGATGATCTCGCTGATCCAGAAGCTGATCGGCCACAAGAACGACCGCCTGCTCTTCGCCTCCCTCATCGTCATCGCCGCCAATGCGGGCGGCGCCTGGACCGTCATCGGCGACGTCACGACGACGATGCTCTGGATCGGAGGGCAGATCACCCCCGTCAGCATCATGCAATCGGTGTTCCTGCCGTCCCTGCTCAATCTGCTGGTCCCGCTGCTCATCGTTGGCTACTCCGTCAAGGGGAAGGACATCATCCCGCCGCCGCAGCGGGAAGCGCAGGCTCTCAAGGTCGAGGTGTTCGAGCGCAATCTGATGTTCTATCTCGGCCTCGGTACGCTGGTCGCCGTTCCTGTGTTCAAGGCCGTGACGCACCTCGCACCCTTCATGGGGATCCTGTTCGGGCTGGGCATTCTCTGGCTGGTGGGCGAGATCGTTCACCGCCACAAGGACGAGGATGCGCGTCGCCCCCTCACCCTCGTCCATGCGCTAACGCGCATCGACATGAGCTCCATCGTGTTCTTCGTCGGCATTCTCATAGCCGTCGCGTGCCTGGAGCACGCCCACGTCCTGGAGGTGCTGGCTAAATGGCTCGACACAACAGTCGGCCGTCTCGACATCATCGTCATCCTACTCGGCCTATTGAGCGCCATCATCGACAACGTGCCGCTCGTCGCGGCGACGATGGGCATGTACAATCTGGCGCAATATCCGCCCGACAGCTTCATCTGGGAATTCATCGCCTATTGCGCCGGCACCGGCGGCTCGATCCTGATCATCGGCTCGGCCGCAGGGGTCGCGGCGATGGGGCTCGAGAAGATCGAGTTCTTCTGGTACGCCCGCCGCATCGCGGGTCCCGCGCTCGTGGGCTACCTCGCGGGTGCACTGGTCTACATCGCGCAGCACTCGCTGCTGCATTGATCTGCCCGTCATGACGCCCGTCGCCAGCGCCGGTTCCCATCACGGAAGGCGTTTCTTAATCAGGCGTTAACGTAATTCTTTAGCTCCTTAAGGCACCTCTTAAGGATTTCTTGCCAGAGATAGACAATGCAGAAGGCCCGCGTCCGGCGTGGGCAGGAATCGTGTTGCTTGATGAGTAACCCCGCTGAAAAGCCCGAGGTTGTGCAGCTTCCGGCCGAGCCGGTGAGCGCTCCATCGGCGAGCAGCCGCAGGGCTGCGGCGCAGCGGGTACGCGAGGCACGCGACAAGTTAACGTCGACCAGCGGAACCCGGCCGGCGTTCGACGCCGAGATGTTGCGTCAATATGCCCAGACGCGGCTGTCGGCTTCCTATGTCGTGATGCTGCTGGTGGTCGCCACCGGCGTGCTGTTCGGGCTCTGGATGCAGCCGATCCCGGCGGCGGCCTGGACCGCGGGCATGCTCTGCATCCACAGTGCGATGATCCGCAGTTGCCGGCGGTTCCTGACAGAGGCCACCTCTCCGGCCGCGACGCGCGCATGGCGAACGCGTTTCGTCGTGCTCGACCTGCTCTATGGCCTGTGCTGGATGGCGATCCTGATCCACCCCGTGCTCGACATGGTCACGGAAACGCTGATGATGTTCCTGATGCTGCTGGTGATCGCAGTATCGAGCATGCTGGCCGCCAATCTGCCGATCGCTGCCCTTGCCGCCACCGCGCCGGTCGCGGTCGCAATGGCGCTGAGTTTCGTGATGACCGGCTCACTGGACAATTACGTCCTGGCGGCACTCGCGCTGGCGGCCGAAGGCTATTTCGTCCTGCTGGCTCACCGCCTGCACTCCTCGACCTTCGCCACGCTCGAGGCGCGCGCCGAGAAGGACGCGCTGATCGGCGAACTCGAACAGGCCAAGGCCATCTCGGACGAAGCGCGCCACCGCGCCGAATCCGCCAACGTCGCCAAGTCGCGCTTCCTTGCGCAGATGAGCCACGAACTGCGCACGCCCCTGAACGCCATCCTCGGCTTCTCCGAGGTGATGAAGAGTGAGATTTTTGGCGCACACGCGGTGCCCGTCTACAAGGAGTACTCGGCGGACATCCATAATTCCGGCGTGCACCTGCTCAACCTTATCAACGAGATCCTCGATCTATCGCGGATCGAAGCCGGCCGCTACGAGCTGAACGAGGAAGCAGTGTCGTTGGTCGGCATCGTCGCCGACTGCCATCATTTGATGAAGCTGCGCGCCTCGAGCCGTGGCATCACGATCCACGAAGTGTTCGAGCAGGCCATGCCGCGGCTCTGGGCCGACGAGCGCGCGATCCGCCAAGTCGTGCTCAACCTGCTCTCTAACTCGATCAAGTTTACGCCGCAGGGTGGCGAGATCTGGCTCAAGGCGGGATGGACCGCTTCGGGCGGACAATATCTCTCGGTGAGGGATTCCGGCTCCGGAATTCCCGAGGACGAGATCCCGGTCGTGCTCGCCTCGTTCGGCCAGGGCTCCAACTCGATCAAGTCGGCCGAACAGGGCGCAGGCCTCGGCCTGCCCATCGCCAAGAATCTGATTGACCTGCATGGCGGCACGTTCACTCTGAAATCGAAGCTGCGCATCGGCACCGAGGTGATCGTCACCTTCCCGCCGGAGCGCGTGATGAGCGCGCTGGCGCCGCTGTCGGATGATTCTCCGCCGCTTCAGCCCGAGAATTCGCTCGTTCCCGACGAGAAGCGCCGGCCGCGCCACAAGCCGATCATGAGCGCAGGCACGGGCTCTTAACGAGATGCTTGCAGAAATGCCCGACGATCCCTCACAATATCCGCATGAGCAAAGAAACGCCGTGCGTCGCCGTCTGCATGATCGATCCCAAGACCAAGCTTTGCTTCGGCTGCGGCCGGACCTTGCCGGAGATCGCGCGCTGGCACGCCATGCACAGCGCGGAACGGCTGGCGATCATGGCGCTGTTGCCCGCGCGCATGAATCAGGCAGGACTCGCGCCGATCGCAGCATTGCCGAAGCGTACCTGATCGGCACGAACGCCTCTGGAGGCGCGCCATGATCCGCTTCCTGCTCGTTCTCCTCATGCTCGCCGGCACCGCAGGCGCCGTCGTCGCCTATGGCGATCCCGATCAGATCGTGCGTGCCAGTCACAAGGTTTCCCACATCTTCCGGGCGCAGACCGCCGCCCCGGCCCCCGCCGTGCATATCCCGCGCGGCCAGGGTGGCGAATTTGCGCTGCGAGCGAAGATCAACGGCGTCACTGCGCCGATGGTAATCGATACAGGTGCAACCTCCGTGGTGCTGACCTGGGAAACCGCGAAAGCGATCGGACTGCCGCTCGAGATGCTCGAATACGACGTCGACCTGGAGACCGCGGGCGGCCACACCAAGGCGGCACGGCTCACGCTAGACCGTCTCGCCGTCGGCAAGCTGGTCGAGAAGTCGGTGCCGGCCCTGGTCGTGCAACGCGGCCAGATGAAGACCAATCTGCTCGGCATGAGCTTCCTCGACCGCCTGGAAAGCTGGGGCGTGCGCGCGGACACGCTGATGCTGACAGGTTTTCCGGAGCTCCAGAGCAGCCCCCGACGCTCCCGGATCGCGGCCGACTAGACAATTCTACGCCGCCTCCGCTGGCGCGCGTGCACCGACATGAGCGATCGCCTCGCGCAGCACGTCGAGACCGGCGCCCGGCTTCACCCCCTGCTCGGCAAGATGGCGGCGGAAGGCGCGCGCGCCGGGCACGGCGTGGAACGCGCCGACGAAATGCCGCGTAATTGCGTGCAGCCGGGTGCCGCGCGCGAGCTGCTCTTCGATATAGGGCATCATCGCCTCGAGCGCGTCCTGCATGGACGCGTGCGGCGCCGCCTCGCCGAAGATGTCGGTATCGACGCTGAGCAACCGCCACGGCTCCTGATAGGCGGCGCGGCCGAGCATCGCACCGTTGACGTGGGCAAGATGCGCCTTGGCCTCGTCGATCCCAGAGATGCCGCCATTGATGATGACGGGCACAGCAGGCATCGTGCGCTTGAGCCGATAGACGCGATCATAATCGAGCGGCGGGATGTCGCGGTTCTCCTTTGGCGACAGGCCAGTGAGCCAGGCTTTGCGGGCATGCACGATCAGCGCATCGCAGCCGGACGCCACCACCGCACGCGCGATCGTATCGAGCGCCACTTCAGGGTCCTGGTCGTCGATCCCGATACGGCACTTCACCGTGACGGGAACGGCGACCGCGCGCTTCATGGCCTGAACGCACCGGGCCACTAGTTCCGGCTCCGCCATGAGGCAGGCGCCGAACCGGCCGTCCTTGACGCGATCGGACGGGCAGCCGACATTGAGATTGATCTCGTCATAACCAAATCCTTCGCCGATCCGCGCGGCCAGCGCGAGGTCGTGCGGATCCGACCCGCCAAGCTGAAGCGCCACCGGATGCTCGCACGCGTCGTACCCAAGCAGCCGCTCCCGGTTGCCATGGATAATGGCGCCGGTGGTCAGCATCTCCGTATAAAGCAGCGCCCGCCGCGTCAGATGACGGTGGAACACCCGGCAATGCCGGTCAGTCCAATCCATCATGGGTGCCACGGAAAAGCGATAGTCTTGCGAATTCAAATGCTATTCTTTCATCGAACCGACAGCATGGAGGTGCCCTCGCACCCGAACCAGCATTTTGTGTGGCGTGGCGCGTATCCTTCGCCTGAATGGGCGTCTGATGCAACCGCAACAGTAACGTGGGGCCGACAAGAGAAGGCAACAATGATCCCGCATGGCATAGTCCGAGGCAGCCTCGTCCAATCTGAACACGGCTGGTCCAACACCTCAATTGTCGGTGAATAGCCGGCCCAAATTGGACAAGGGTGCCATCCAGGGCCGTATCGGAGTGATTATGATTGAGAATGCTCATTCGACAGGTCGACCGCTCGATCCCCGTTCCGCATGGTCCGGGCTGTCCCAGGCAGAACGCGACGCCGCCTACGACAACAACGCCGCCGTCAAGAACAGCACGGCCCTGATCGCCGAACGGAACGAAACCTCCAGCCGGCTGCGAAGCACGCTGAAATCCCATCTCGATCTGGCTTACGGTCAGCGGGCGAACAACAAGATCGATCTCTACCCGGCCGCCGGGCCTGAGGCGCCCTGCCTGGTGTTCCTGCATGGCGGCTATTGGCAGCGCAATTCGCGCGAATTGTTCGCCATGCTCGTCGAAGGCATCGCCGCCCATGGCTGGTCGGTCGCCATTCCCGGCTATTCGCTGGCGCCCGAGGTGTCCCTCACCGACATCGTCGCCGAGATCCCGCGGACGCTCGACTGGATCGCGGCGCACGGTGCCTCCTACGGCATTGCCGGACCGGTCGTGCTGTCGGGCTGGTCGGCAGGCGCGCAGCTCGTTGCGATGGCGCTGGATCATCCGCGCGTCCATGCAGGGCTGGCGCTATCGGGCGTCTACGATCTCGCGCCGATCCGCGACACCTGGCTCAACGACGCACTGAAGCTGACGGACGAGGAAATCGCCAGGCTCTCGCCGCTTCGCCTGCCCGTAACAAACAAGCGGCTCGATATCGCCTATGGCAGCAGCGAGCTACCGGCACTGGTGCTGGATTCGATCAACTTCCATGAGAAGCGCGCGGCCGCGAAAGCGCCGGGACAACTCATCCAGGTCGCAGGCGCCGATCACTTCACTATTCTGGAGGCGCTGCGGCGGCCTGACGGCATTCTGGTGGAGGCCGCGCAGGCGCTGCTGAACTAAAACTGCGAAAACAACCCCATGCACAGTAGAATGCCGTTGTTTTCTCAGGACTAATTTGCACCACCCATGGATTTGACACGTCGGGCAAAACACCGGCACAATGCCATCATCGCTCTGACTGTCGCATCCCCGTATCAACCCAGACCTGCTCACCCGTGATCCGCACCGGATAGAGCCGCAATGGCGGGCTCGGCCAGCCCGCAGTGATGGCCCCATCACGCAAATCGAATGACGCGGCATGGCGCGGGCAGAACAGCCGCCCCGCCTCCACGCGCCCCCGACCAAGGTCTGCCTGTTCGTGCGGGCACACGCGGTCGCACGCGACGACATCGCCCTCGTTCCAGATCACAAGCATGTCCCGCCCGGCGACGCGGACGATGGTCACGGCCTTGAGCCGGTCGAGATCACACACCGCAATGCACCCCCGCTGATCCGGAGAGACAGCCGGATCATCCACCGAGATAGGCCTTCCGCACATGCTCGTTCGCGATCAGCTCGGAACCTGCGCCTGACAGCACGATGCGGCCATTCTCGAGCAGATAGGCGTGGTCGCACATCTCGAGCGCGGCGAACGCATTCTGCTCGACCAGCAGCACCGTGGTGCCGGCATCACGGATACCGCGGATGATTGCGAAGGTGCGCTCGACGATGTTCGGCGCGAGCCCGAGCGAGGGCTCGTCGAACATGATCAGCCGCGGCCGTGACATCAGCGCGCGCCCGATCGCCAGCATCTGCTGCTCGCCGCCCGACAGCGTGCCCGCCGCCTGCCGGCGCCGCTCGGCGAGCCGCGGAAATTCCGCGTAGATGCGGTCGCGGTCGGCCGCGATCTCGCCCGAACCACGACGGAGGTAAGCCCCCATGTCGAGATTTTCCTCGACACTCATGTGCGGAAATACGCGCCGGCCTTCCGGACAATGTGCGATCCCGCTGGCAAGAACGCGCGGCGGTCTCGCCCCGGTGATGTCGATGCCCTCGAACCGCATTTGCCCTGCGCGCGGCGGCACGAGGCCGGAAATCGCGCGCAGCGTCGTGCTCTTGCCGGCACCGTTGGCGCCGATCAGGGCGACGAGCTGGCCAGCCCTCACGTCGAGCGAGATGCCGCGCAGCGCAGTGACGCCGCCATAGCCGCACACCACGTCGCGGATCTCAAGCACGCCCCGCTCCATGTCCGAGATAGGCCTCGATCACGGCCGGATCGTTGCGAATCATATCCGGGGTTCCCTCGGCGATGATACGGCCATAGTTCAGCACCACGATGCGGTCCGAGACTGTCATCACCATCGGCATGTCGTGCTCGACCAGCAGGATGGTGATGCCACGGTCGCGGACGCTGCGGATCAGCTCGACGAAACGGTGGGTTTCCGAGGCGTTCATGCCCGAGACGGGCTCGTCGAGCAGCAGCATCGAGGGCTCCGCCGCCAACGCCAGCGCGACACCGACAAGGCGCTGCTCACCGTAGGACAGCGAGCCAGCCGCATCATGGGCGCGGCGTTCGAGGCCGACCCATTCGATCAACTCGCTCGCGCGCTGCCGCAGCCTGCGTTCCGAGGCGCGCGCGCCCGGCAGCCCGAGGATGGCATCGAGCAGCCGGACCCGGCCCTGACGATGCAGACCGATCAGGAGATTGTCGTAGACGGTGTCGTTGGGAAACACGCTGGTGCGCTGAAAGGTGCGTATCAGGCCGAGATCGGCGATCTCGTGCGGCTTCAACCCGGTCAGCGTCGCCCCCTGATAGGTAACCTGGCCTGCGCTCGGCCTCAGGAAACCAGTCATGACGTTGAAGGCGGTGGTCTTGCCGGCGCCATTCGGTCCAATCAGACTGACGATCTCGCCCTCACCGACCGTAAAACTCATGTCGGAGATCGCGACCAGCCCGCCGAAGCGGACGGCGACCTGCTCGATGGTCAAGGCAATGCTGCGCGCGGTCATCACGCCGGCTCCTTGGCACCGGTTTCGGTGAGCGCGACTGATGCCAGCGCCGGCGCGCCGCTGCGCCGTCGGATGAAGCGCTGTGCGAGCGAGGGCACGATGCCACGGGGCAACACGAACAGGATGGCGATCAGCACGCCGCCATAGGCGATCCACTGCGCCTCCGGCGCCATCACCGGCCGCAGTGCGACCGGCAGCAACCCGAAGATCAGACCACCGACGACGGGCCCGGCCAGCGAGCCCTTGCCGCCGCTGATGACCATGATCACCATGGT
The DNA here is from genome assembly GCF_023073875.1 of Bradyrhizobium sp. 154. Lineage (NCBI taxonomy): Bacteria > Pseudomonadati > Pseudomonadota > Alphaproteobacteria > Hyphomicrobiales > Nitrobacteraceae > Bradyrhizobium > Bradyrhizobium sp. 154. The sequence goes on along the minus strand of NZ_JADPKG010000107.1, from coordinate 56,559 downwards.
GACGGTGTTGATGAAGGCGAATACTTCAGGATCGATGATCCGGATGTAGTGCGCATAGAGGCTGCCGGCCGCGCCCGCGATTGCGGCCGAGATCACGGCTGCCAGGGTCAGCGTCCTGGTGACGTCGATGCCGACAGAGACCGCCAGCGTCTCGTTCTCCATCAGCCCCCGCATCGCACGGCCGAAATGGGAATGAACGAGGCGGGCGATCAGGAGATAGGCGACGAGGGCCACGACCAGCACAAGATAGTAGTTCTGCATCTTGGTGCGCAGCGTCAGCTCACCAATCCCGGGCAAGGACAGCGCGATGGATGGAATGTTGGTCAGCGCCAGCGGTCCCTGCGTCAGCTCGACCCAGTTCAGCGCGACCAGCCGGACGACCTCGGCAAAGGAGATGGTCACGATGACGAAATAGGCGCCGCGGACGCGGAAGGAGAGCAACCCGACGAAATAGCCGCACATTCCGGCGACCAGGATGGCCAGCAAGGAGCCTGCAATCGGCGGCCAGGGTGCGTGAACCAGGCGGACGTCTCCGGGCAGACCGACGTCGAAGCCGAGCGACGTCAGCGCGCTGACATAGGCACCGATGCCGAAGAAAGCGATGTGGCCGAGGCTGAGCTGGCCGGTGAAGCCTAGCAGCAGATTGAGGCTCATCGCGCCGATGACGAAGATTCCGGTCGTGATCAGCGCGTTCAGGAGATAGGGATCGCGCAGCCAGAGCGGCACCGAGGCCAGGGCCGCGACGGCGAGAATGGTGACGGCGGCTCTCATCCAACCCGCTCCGCGCGCGCAAACAGGCCGGTCGGCCGGAAGATCAGGACCGCGATGATGATCACGAAACCCATGGCGTCGCGGTAACCCGACGAGACGTAGCCTGCCCCCAATTCCTCGGCCAGCGCCAGGATGAAGCCACCGATCACCGCGCCCGTGATATTGCCGAGGCCGCCAAGGATGACGATGGCGAAGGCCTTGACGGCGGCCAAATCGCCCATTTGCGGGAAGATCACGTAGACAGACCCGAGCAGAGCGCCGGCGGCGGCGGCAAGGCTGGAGCCGATCGCGAAGGTCGAGGTGTAGATCATGTCCACGTTGACACCCATCAGCGAGGCCGTGTCGTGGTCCTGGAACGTCGCCCGCATTGCACGTCCCAGGCTGGTCTTGTTGATCAGGAGGTACGTCACCAGGATCAACATTGCCGCCGCGGCGAGCACAAACAGGCGAAGCCAGGATACTGACACCGGTCCGAGCACCAGCGGCGCTTCGGGAAACGGCGTGGCCACCGATTTGGCGACACCGCCCCAGATCCACAGCGTGCCGGACTGCATCGCGATCCAGGCGCCGATCATGACCAGCATCGTGGTGTCGATGTCGGAGCCGCGCAGCGGTCGCAGCAATGTCAGCTCGATGGTTGCCCCGAGCAGCCACCCGGCAAGCACCGCGACCGGCAATGCCAGGAAGAAATTCAGCCCGAGCTGCTGCACCACGATGAACATGATGTAGGCGCCGAACGTGTAGAGCACGCCGTGCGTGAAGTTCACGACGTTCATGATGCCGAAAATCAAGGTTAGTCCGATGCCCAGCAGCGCATAGGTGCCGCCGAGCACGAGCATGTTGACCAGATGCTGAAGGAATTCGCTCAAAGCCGTTCCCGAATAAATCGCACATGACGGGGGCAGTGATGTACCGCCCTCGCCGTCGACGAAGCGCGTTATTGTTTGAGCATGATCTTGCCGGAAAATGGCTTCACACTTTTCCGGATCATGCTCTAGAGCGTCTTCAGCTCGACCTTGCCGTCGTTGATCTCGATGAGATAGACGTTCGGCTGGCTCTGCCCGCTCTCCTTGCCCTCCGGACCAGACTTGCGGAACACGATGTCGCCGTTCAGCCCCTTGATATTGATGTCCCAGAGCGCCGCCTTGATCGCAGCCGGCTCGGCCTTGCCGGCCTTCTCGACCGCCGCCGCCGCAGTGCGGATGCCGTCATAGCCGCGAAAACTCTCGGTGCAGCCGGCGAACTCGAAACCGCGCTTCTTCCATTCCGTGATGAAATAGTTGGTGGCTTCCGGATTCGGCGTCTTGTCCGGGAACCACGGCAGGAAGGTGGTCAGATGCATGGTGCCATTGGCGGCGGCACCGGCCTGGGCGATGATCTGGTCCGGGTTCTGCGAGCCGCCGGTGGTGATGATGCGCTTCTTCAGGCCGAGCGCGGCCGCTTGCTTGAAGATCAGGGTCAGCTGATCGACCGCCGTCGTGACGATCACCGTCTCGGAATCCGAGCTCTTGATCTTGGAGAGCTGCGCGCTCATGTCCTGCGCGCCCTGGTCCATGGTCTCGACGAGGCCGATGCTGATGCCCTTGTCCTTCATCATCTTGCTGAAATCCTCGGCAGTGCCCCGGCCCCAGTCGTTGTTGATGATGAGGAAATCGACCTTCTTGAGCGCGAGCTTGTCGACGATGCCCTTGAACGCGGCGGCCTCAACCGCCGAGGGCGGCGAGATCCGGAAGACGAAGGGATTGCCCGTCGTCGTGATCTTGCCGGAGGACGAGGTTTCCACCACCATCGGGGTCTCGTATTCCATCAGCTTGGGCATCACCGCGAGCGTCAGGCTCGAGCCCCAGGCGCCCATCAGCACCGGCACCTTGTCGCTGGTGATGAGTTTTTCGGCGACGGCGGCAGCTTCCGTCGGGTTGCTCTTGTTGTCCTCGATGACGAGCTCGATCTTCTTGCCCAGGATGCCGCCCTTGGCGTTGATCTCGTCGGCGGCGATCTTCGCGCCGTTGACGACGTAGGTCCCGGAGGCCGCGAACGCGCCGGTAAGCGGCTCATTGACGCCGATCTTGATGGTCTGCGCCCCTGCCGTGCCGCCGAACAAGGCCGTCGCAAGCGCGAAGACCGGAACCAGTCCGAGTGCTCGTGTCATGTTGTCTCTCCAAATCGCACGATGTTGATGTCCAGGGTCGTCCAAGACTTCGTCACTCCACAGCGCCGGCACGCCGATCATTCCGCGCCACCTTTTCCAGTGAAGGCGCGGCCAAACATGCGCGCCAGCCCGGCGCGCGAAACGTCCGAGACAATCGACCAGCCACTGAGCTCTGCCGCGGCCACCTGCCCCGACGGCGCGCCGGCCATGTGGCGGTCGAGATTGCCCGCGAACTCCGCAACGAGCCGCTTGGCGAGATCCCGCACCAAGCCGGATCGGCCGACCTGCGCCAGCATTCCCGTGAGCGTGTACCCGATCGAGAGCTCGACCGCGGTCGCCGCGCCGCCTTCGAGCGGAAGCAGGCGATAGCGGATCTCTCCTTGCGTCGCCGAACGGCTGCGCTGGTCGGTGCCTACGCCGACGATGCGTCCCGATAGTGTTGCGGGATCGCGTTCGACGCGCGCGACGCCCTCGAAGGACGCCGCGATCGGCCCGAGCTTGACGCTGATCATGCCCTCCACGCGCTCCGGCGTTGGCGGCGCCGTGAGCGAGACGCCAGGCAGGCAGGATGCAATATCGGCGATGTCATCGAACATCGCGAGCACCTTTGTGGGTGCGTGCGGCAGCGTGAAGCTCTGATCGAGAACGGTCGCCGGAACGAAATCGGAAATTCTGACCGGTGCGGCGCCGTCTGATGCCGGCACTGAGACCCGCGGCGCAGGCTCCGGCTCGTCGCCGCCGAACATGGCTCGTCCCGATCCGGCAGGGCCGAGACTGGTCCGGCCGCCATCGGCAAGCGGCGCGATGTTGCGTGCACGCCTCGCCTCGATGACGGACTGGACGGCCCGCACAATCCCGACGTAGCCGGTACAGCGGCAGAGATTGCCGCTGAGACCGACACGGATGCGCCGCTCATCGGCATCGGGCAGACGCAGCACCAGGTCGCGCGCCGAGACCAGCATCCCAGGGGTGCAATAGCCGCACTGGAGGGCATGCTCGCGGGTGAAGGCTGCGCGCAACTCGGTCGTGACCTCGTCCTCATCGAGCCCTTCGATGGTGGTGATGTCGGCGCCCGCGCAGGTCACCGCATAGGTGATACAGGAGCGCGCCGGCACGCCGTCGAGCAACACGGTACAGGCGCCGCAGACGCCGTGCTCACAACCGAGATGGGTGCCGGTCAAGTCCAGCTTATCGCGGACGAAATCGGCCAAGCTGGTCCGCGGCTCAGCCGAGACTTCGACCGCACGGCGATTGACCTGAAGCGCGACCGTCGTCATGCCGTCGCCTCCAGGACGGCGCGCTTCAACACTCTGACATGGATGTGACGCTGCGCGGCGTCGTCGATGCCGGCTTTGGTCAGAAGGTCATCCGCGACGCGAGCGTCGAAGCGCTGCTTGTAGTCGGCCACGATCCGTCCGCCGAACAGCTCGGCGGCATCGGTGACGACGATCGGCGTCGTATCAATCGCACCGATCACGACGCGCGCCGAGGCAGCAACTGGATCGATCAGTACCGCGCCGATGGCGTGGGCGAACTCGCCGGTCTTGCGGCAGCTCTTAGCATAGCCCCAATGGGCCGAAGCCGCGCGTGACGGGACGTGAATCGCCTCGACGATTTCCCCCGCATGCAGCGCCGATTCCAGGGCGCCGACGACGAAGGCCTCGATCGCCATCGTGCGAGCGCCGGCAAGGCTGCGCAGCGTCACACGCGCACCCAGGGCCGCGAGCGACGAGATCCAGTCGGCGGCGGGATCGGCATGACTGAGCGAGCCGCCGATCGTGCCGCGGTTGCGTACCGCGCGGTATGCGATGTTGGCGGCGACGCCGCGCATGGCGCCGCGGGTCACGTCGGCCGTGCGCCCGTCCTCGATGTCGGCATGGGTGATCAAGGCGCCGAGCACGAGTTCGCCGCGAGAAACCTCGGCCCGCTTGAGCTCAGCCAGGCCGGAAATGTCCACGATCAGCTCCGGCTGCACCAGCCGCAGATTGAGCATCGGTCCGAGCGACTGGCCGCCGGCGATGATCTTTGCCGAACCGCGGCTTGCGGCCAGCATCGACAGCGCGGCGTCGAGATCGCGCGGACGCTCATAACTGAAGGGTGCCGGTTTCATGCCGCGCTCCTTTCGGCCGCGCGTGCAGCCAGCACGGCTTCGACAAGGCGATGCGGCGTGATCGGCGACTGCATCAGCTCGACGCCGAGCGGACGCAGCGCGTCGTTGACCGCGTTGGCGATGGCGGCCGGCGGCGCAATCGCGCCGCCCTCGCCGATGCCCTTCACGCCGAACTGCGTGTAAGGCGACGGCGTCTCCATGTGGTCCAGGCGCGCCGCCGGAACCTCGGTCGGGCCCGGCAGCAGATAGTCGGCGAGCGTCGTCGCCAGCGGCTGGCCGGAGGCATCAAATGGCATCTCCTCGTAGAGCGCGGTGCCGATGCCCTGCGCCAGACCGCCATAGATCTGGCCGTCAACGACGAGCGGATTGACCAGCACGCCGCCGTCTTCGACGATCACATAATCCAGAATTTCGACTACGCCGAGATCAGGATCGACTGCGACGACGGCCGCATGCGCGGCATAGCTGAAGGTGCCGCTGTCGCGCACCGGCTTGTAGCCTTGCGTCACCTCCAGCCCGCCGGCATCGACGTCGGCCGGCAAGTCTTGCGGACGGCGATACCAGGCGTGGGCGATCGCCCTCAGGCTGACACTGCCGTTGACGCCACGTACCTCGCCGTTCTGCAACACCACCGAGGCGGGGTCATGCTGCAACAGCTTGGCGCCGATGCGCCTTGCGCGTTCGCCGAGCTCGCGGCAAGCCGTCGCCACCGCGCCGCCGGCCATCACCATAGAGCGTGAGCCCCAGGTTCCGGTCGAATAGGGCGTCATCGCGGTGTCGCCGAGGACGATGCGGATCTTTGCAACGTCGACGCCGAGGATCTCGTGCGCGACCTGGGCAAGCGTCGTTTCCATGCCCTGCCCATGCGAATGCACACCGACGCGCAATTCGAGGCCGCCGTCCGGCGTCAAGCGTGCCGAGGCCTGCTCGTGACCTGGCACCATGGGGATGCCCCAGCCGGAATAGACCGACGTGCCGTGCGCCGCCTGCTCGCAATAGATGGAGACGCCGACGCCGATGCGGCGTCCGTCAACCTCGCCCAGCCTCTGTTTGGCACGAATGGAGTCGATGTCGATGGCGGCGAGCGCGCGCCGCATCGCTTCGGGGTAATCGCCGCTGTCAAAGTGCTTCCTGGTGATGTTGTCGAACGGCATCTGTTCCGGCAGCACCAGGTTGCGCAGCCGCACCTCGCCTGGCTCGAGCCCGGCTTCGGCCGCCACGAGATCAAGCATCAGCTCCAGCGCGAAGCAGACGCCGGTGCGCGCGACGCCGCGATACGGCAGGATCGGGCATTTGTTGGTAGCAACCGAGAAGGTGCGGCAGCGATAGGCCGGCATCTTGTAAGGGCCGGGCAAAATGCTCGCGACCTGCGCGGCCTCGAGACAGGCCGAGAACGGATAGGACGAGTAGGCCCCGGAATCCACGGTCGCCTCGCAATCGATGCCGCGCAGCGTGCCGTCACGGTCCGCATAGACCGTGATCCTGTAATGATGCTCGCGGCAATTGGAGCTGGCGACGAGATGCTCGCGGCGATCTTCCAGCCAGCGCACGGGATGGCCGTTACGCATGGTCAGCCAGGACAGGCAGACCTCTTCCGGCAGCAGAATGCCCTTGTGGCCAAAGCCGCCACCAACATCGGGCGAGATGACGCGGATCTGGCCCTCCTCCATGCCGAGGGATTCGGCAAGGCCGCTGCGGGTGATGTGTGGCATCTGTGCCGCGGAATGCAGCGTGAGCTGATCGAGCCGTCGGTCGAAGGTCGCAACCACGCCGCGGCCCTCCAGTGGCGACATGCATTGCCGCGCCGTCGAGATCTCGCGTGTCACCTTGATCGGCGCATCGAGCGCGGCGGAGATGTCGACCTCGTAATTAGTCTCGAGGAAGACGTTGTCGCCCCAATGCTCATGCACCAGCGCCGAGCCGGGCTCGCGCGCCTTCAGCATGTCGGTGACCGCGGACAGCTCCTCCAGATCGAGCGTCACGGAGGCCGCGATATCCTCGGCCTCGGCGCGCGTTGGCGCAAGGCACATCGCAACGAGCTCGCCGACCTGGCGCACCTTGCCGGTGGCGAGCACCGGTTGTTCGGATATCTTGAAGCCCGGCAGCCCCGATACCGCGCGGATCGGCTTGATCCCGACGAGATCGGCCGCCGTGAACACGCTGCCGCGATAACGCTCGGGCACGTGGATGCCGCAGATGCGCGCATGCGCCATCGGGCTGCGCACGAAGGCGACGTCCTGAAGGCCCGCGAGCCTGATGTCGGCGACGTATTGGCCGCGGCCGCGCATCAGGCGGTCATCCTCCTTCCGCGGCAACCGTGCGCCAACGCCCTGCCCGGACTTGCAAGGAAACTCTCGCTCGTTGCGCACGCCGGCGTTCTCCCTCACCAACGGCCTTATGCCGCGACGGCCTGCGGCAGGATCGGTGCGACCGCGTCGAAGCGCGTGCCGGCGCGCAGGCAGAAGGCCGGCTGCAGCAGGCGGTCGGCGATGATCTCGTTCTTCTCGTTGTCCTTCAGGACGAACCGGCCGTTCTTCTCCGTGAGCACGGAGATGTCGGCACCCATGCCGACCTTGAGCGCGCCGATCTCCTCGCTGCGGCCAAGCATCTTTGCGGGATTGGAGGTGACCATCGGCACTACCTGCTCCAGCGACAGACCGAGCGCCATCATCGAGCTCATTGCCTGCACCAGACTGAACTTGGCCTGTCCTGCGAACGGATGGTTCTCCTCGTCCTCGTGCTGGTCGGGCGTTCCGGCCGGCGCGGGCACATGCGTGTTGTAGCCGTGAATATCGGCGCCGAGCGTGGTCGGAATGATGCCGGCGGCAATCGCCTTCTTGGCGAGCCGGTAAGAGAAGTGGCTACCGTGACCGACATCGACCTTCAGGCCGCGGTCGAGCGCGGCCTGAATCACCGGATGCACCTCACCCTCGCGGTTGACGAAGCCGCCGGGATGACGCGTGAACGGATGAGCGAGAACATCGCCTTCACGCAAGAGCGGGATCACGCGCGTAAGAATCGTGTCGGCATCCTCGCCATTGGCGCCGCTTTCGGGCAGGCCCCAGAGCTGGCCGAAATGCACGTAGACCGGAAGATCCGCGCGCCTGCCGATCTCCGCCGCCATCTCGATGACGCGAATGCCCCAGCGCGCGAAACCGCCGATCTCGGCATGCGCCTTAATGCCGCGTACAATGTCGAGATTGGCCGTCGCCGCCTTGACCGCGGCGTCAATGTCGACGCCATCGGGACTGTAGAGCTGCGGATAGAAGTGCCCTTCGAGGCCGCCGACGAGGTAGGCGGACAGAAAGGCATAAACTCGTGAGGCCGCGGGCTCCGCGATGAAGTGACGAAAACCGGGCAGCGTCATGCAGGACGGGCCGCCCTGGTCGACCAGCGTCGTCACGCCCGACTGCACGCCGACCATGTCGGGATTCATGCCGAAGCGGCCGGAGACATATTGATAGACATGGGCGTGGGTGTCGATCAGCCCGGGTAGCACCAGCTTGCCGCCGACGTCGACGACCTCCTTGGCGCTGGTCGGCAGAATGTCGGACGCGACGGCTGCAATCCTGCCGTTGCGGATAGCGAGGTCCTTGATGCCATCAACGCCGGAAGCCGGACAGATCACGCGACCGCCTCGCAGCAGAAGGTCGAAGCTGGCAGTAACGGACATGGGCGCTCTCCTCTCCTTGAACGAGCGACAGCATCGCCCAATTACGAAGCATGCTTCGCATTTTGGATGAAGCAAACTCCGTGCCATGATCCGGAGGTGGCGAGCGGGTTCGAATCGAGCTAAGCGCGGCAGGGATTTGGATTGGGAGAGCGTGCATTGCGGCAGGCGAAGACACGTCGCGGCGGGAGCAGGCACCGCCCTTGGCCCTTGTCGCAACGACCCGGATATCTGATCCGCCGGCTGCACCAGATTCACGTAGCACTGTTTCAGGAGGCCTGCGGCGCGTTCGAGGTCACGCCGCTGCAATACAGCCTTCTCACGGCATTGGCGGTGCGTGAAATCGCCGATCAGACCACTTTGGCGGCCGATATAGCCCTCGACCGCACCACCACGACCGGCGCATTGAAACGTCTCGCGGCACGAAACCTGATCGAGCGCGCGGTCAACAAGGACGATCGACGGGCGCGCCTGTGCCGATTGACGCCGGCCGGCGCAGCCTTACTGGTCAAGATCGAGGGCGCGGCGCGACGAGCGCATCGGGCAACGCTGGGGGATCTCAGCGATCGGGAACAGGCGCAGTTCATCGAAATGATGCAGCGCATCGTGGCCGGCCACCCCAGTCGCGACAGTGCCACTGCCTTATTCGATTAGACGCAGTTGCTGCGCTTTTGAGTTGGGCTGCTCAATTTATCATCGTACCCGCTGCTCAGCCATGCAACGTCCCTTGCCTCTCGCTCACTGGCTCGCGCAGAGGATCGCCACCTCGTAGTTCCGGCGGCCAACTTACACGTGAGGTCGAGGCGCGCTTGAGAATCCAACAGCAATCCGACGCAAGCGAGGCTCCATCCGGCATCGATGCAGGCCCTGCTCCGGCCGGCCACAACCGATGGCACGATTTATGCTGCGAGGATGCGAAGCGTGCTTCGTATTGGGGGATGTCATGACGGATTCCGAACTTCGCGCTGATCTTCACAGCATCGAGCCAATTCCCGATGCGGACCGGGACTCAACCGGGCCGCAGCAGATGTGGATCTGGGCCGGCGCCAACATCGCGCCGGTGAACTGGGCGCTCGGCGCGCTCGGCATCATCCTCAAGCTTGGCCTGATGGAGACGATCGCGGTCATCGTGCTCGGCAACATCGTCGGCTGCGCGATCTTCGCGACCTTCACGGTGATGGGGCACAAGACCGGCGTCAATCAGATGGTGCTGAGCCGGTCCGCGTTCGGGGTCCGCGCCGCCTATCTGCCGAGCATCCTGATGTTCCTGATGACGCTGGGCTGGATCGGGGTAAACACCTATTTCCCGGTGAAGGTGTCGATGGGCATCCTCGGGCAGTTCGGCATTCCCGACACCTGGGCGGTCGAGATCGTCGTCATCACGCTGGTCATGGCCGCGCAGGTCCTGATCGGAATCTACGGCTTCTACGCGATACGCACCTTCGAAAAGTACACGGTACCGCCGACCATCGCCATCATGGTGCTGATGAGCGTGTTGGCATGGACGCGCCCGGGTGTCGTCAACTGGAACTTGACGACCTCGCTGCCTCCGGGTGCACATCTGGCGATGCTGACGCTGCTGACGACCGCGATCGGGGTCGGCTGGGGCATTTCCTGGGTGACCTGGGCCTCCGACTATTCGCGCTTCGTGCCGCGCAGCACGTCGTCGAAGGCCGTGTTCTGGTACAGCTATGTCGGCATGTTCGTGCCGACGGTCTGGCTCGGCATCCTCGGCGCGACCATCGCCTCGACGACGCTGGACACCGATCCTGCAAAAATGGTCAGCGCGGTGTTCGGCGGGCCCGTCAGCATCCTCGTCCTGCTGATGGTGCTGCACGGCCCGATCGCCACCAATATCCTCAACGTCTATTCGGCGACATTGGCAGCGCTGAGCGCGGGGCTGAAGTTCTCGCGCTTCTGGCTTACCGTCATCGTCGGCATCGCCGGCTATCTGGTTACGCTGTATTTCATCTTCGCGCCGTCTTTCGCAAAAGCGTTCGACAACTGGATGATCAGCCTGCTCTTATGGATGAGCCCGTGGGCCGGGGTGGTGCTGGCCGACTTCTTCATCAAGCGGAAGGGCAAGATCGACATCGCCGAGCTCTATCGCTCGCCGGAGACCAGCGCCTATGGCGACATCAACTGGGCCGGCATGATCGCCTTCCTTGCGGGCCTCGTTGCCGGATGGCTGGTTGAAGACGGCCTCGTCGGCGCGCTGCAGGGGCCAATCTCGATCAACCTGCTCGGCGGTGCCGACCTGAGCTGGCTATTCGGCATCGGGGTCTCGGGCTTCGTCTATCTCGGGCTCGGCAAGCTCTCGACCTCACCCTCCTCCATCGTTGCGAGCGGCGCAGGCAGATAGCAGCGGCAGTGACGGTCGATTCATGGACTACGTTCTGCGATCCATTCCCGGAAACATCCAGTGGGGGCTCTGGGACGGACGACCGCGCGCGTAACCCTGGGGAGAGGAGCTGCCGCTATCCACGGCAATTTCGGCGTCGCCTCGCCGCCGGGCTGAGGCCGGATGTCCTCGAAGGAGCCGCGGGCATTCGGCGGCAACATGGACAACAAGGAGCTCGGCGCTGGCAGCACGCTTTACTTTCCCGTCTTCGTGCTGGGCGCGCTGTTCTCCGCCAGCGACGGCCATGCGCTCCAGGGCGATTGCGAGGTCTGCCTGACGGCGATCAAGGCCGCGCTCACCGGCACCGTCGAATTCCACGTCCGGCGCGATCTTCGCCTCGCCTCCCCGCGCGCGGAAACCGCAGTCGACTGGATCGCGATGGGGTTCAATGAAGACCTCGAGGATGCGGCCAAGGCGGCGCTGCGCGACATGATCGCGCTGATCCGCGAGAGGAGCGGCCTCAGCGCGCAGGACGCCTATACGCTGTGTTCGATCGCCGCCGATCTCAGAGTTACGCAGATGGTCGACGGCAACAAGGGCGGCCACTGCGTCCTGGCAAAATCCCGCATGCCCTGACCGCGTCCTTCGCTCGACCAGGCGCCGCGAGAGCGCGCCTGGTCAGATCAGGCTCGACTTGCCGCGGCTCAGCACCTCACCCGAGCCTTTGTCGCCGACGATCTCGCCCTGGTCGTACACGATCCGGCCGCGGGCAATGGTGGTGACGGGCCAACCGGTGACATCAAAGCCTTCCCAGGGCGTATAGTCCGAGCCGTGGTGAAGATCGGCCTGCTGAATCTTCTTCTTGAGCTTGGGGTCCCACAGCACGATATCGGCATCGAAGCCGACGCCGATCGAGCCTTTGCGCGGATAGAGGCCGTAGATGCGGGCGTGGTTGGTTGCGGTCAGCTCGACGAATTTTTGCAAGGTGATGCGGCCCTTCGAAACACCTTCCGAGAACAGGATCGGCAGCCGGGTCTCGACGCCGGGAATGCCGTTCGGGACCCAGCGGAACGAGGTACGAGCGTTCGGCGTCAGCTTGCCCTTGGGATCGTCGTAGCGGAACGGGCAATGATCGGACGAGAAGGTCTGGAACACGCCTGATGTGATGCCCTCCCAGATCGCCTGCTGGCTTTCGACATCGCGTGGCGGCGGCGAGCAGACATATTTCGCGCCCGTAATGTCCATGTTGAGGCCCTTCATGTCATCAGCCGTCAGCGTGATGTATTGCGGGCAGGTCTCCGCATGCACCGGCAATCCGCGCTGCTGTGCCCAGCGCACCTGCTCCATCGCCTCGCGGCCGGAGACGTGCACGATCATGATGGGAACGCCGATCACCTCGGCATGGCTGATGGCGCGATGCGTCGCCTCGCGCTCGACGGCCTGAGGCCGCGAGGCGCCGTGATAGTAAGGGGCAATGTGGCCCTCGCGCTCGAGCTTATTGGTGAGGAAACGGATGGCGTCATAGCCCTCGCAATGGACCATCACTAGCGCCTGCTCGCGGCGGGCGACCTCGAAGACCTCGAGCAGCTGCTTGTCGCTGAGTACGAGGTCGTCATAGGTCATGAACACCTTGAAGGAGGTGTAGCCGTCCTTGACCAGGGCCGGCAGCTCCTGCCCGAGCACCACCGCGGTCGGATCGGAGATGATGAGATGGAACGCGGTGTCGATATAGCATTCGCCTTCGGCGAGCTTGCGGTAGTTCTCGACGCAGGTGCGCAGCGAGGTGCCCTTCTCCTGTAGCGCGAAGGGCAGCACCATGGTGTTGCCGCCGGCAGCCGCCGCGCGCGTCGCTGAGGCGAAGTCGTCGGCCATCACCACGTCCGGGCCAGAGGCTTGCGAGATGTGGACGTGGCTGTCGATGCCGCCCGGCAGTGCCAACAGGCCCGTCGCGTCGATCTCGCGCGCGGCACCCTCGATGCGATCGGCAATGCTGACGATGCGGCCGTCGCGAATGCCGATATCGGCGCGAAACTCGTCGCTGGCGGTCACGATGGTGCCGCCGCGAATGGCGAGATCGAACTGCATCACTTGCGCCTCCGTCACTTGATGACCGCTGATGTCTGGAATATGCGGCCCCACCCCGCAAGGGCCCTGATGTCGCCGCCGGCGAGGCCGAGAGTCCGCCACAACGTGACCGCGACCGAGTCGAGAACAGCGACATCCAATTCCCGTTCGAGCGAGGCCGCAAGCGCCGCACCATCGAGATTGGTGCAGAGGATGACGATCGCATCTGCCCCCTCCGCCGCCACGGCGCGAATCACGTCCGCAATGGTCGCCGGCGCGACCTCGCCAAAGGAGAAATTGTCGCGCAGGCCGAGGTGCCGCTCGGCGTGCGGGATGATCCCCTCCTCGGCCCAGACGTCGGCGATGCGCCGCTGCACATCGTCCGTATATGGCGAGACCAGGCCGACGCGCTTGGCGCCGAGCGCGCGGGCGGCATCGATGCAGGCGAGCGTCGACGTCGTCGCCGGCTTGCCTGTGCGAGCCGTAATCGCCTCGCACAGGCTCCGGTCGCGGCCGACGCCGAGCCAGCTTGCGGAAGTGCCATTCCAGGCAATCGCGTCGACCTTGGCATCGGCCAGCAGGTCCGCGGCCGGCAGCATCACCGAGGCATCGAACTGGCTCAGCGCAGCGGCGTCGAGCGCAATCTCGGTGACGCGAAAGCGCGAGAAATGTGCGGTGACATCAGCCACGCCATGCAGCATGGCGCTGGTGACGGGCTCGAGCACCGAGTTGGAGGACGGCGTGATCATGCCGAGACGCTTGCGCATGGCGATACCTTACGACGCCTGCGCAAGCCGCGTCGACTCCTCCCGGATCAAAGCCAGGATGTGGCGCTTGGCGTCGTTGAATTCGGGGCTGGTGATGTCACGCGGTCGCGGCAGATCGAAATTGACGGCCTCGCGGATCCGGCCCGGCCGCCTGGTCATCACCACGATCTTGTTGCCGAGCACCAGGGCCTCGTCGACGCTGTGGGTGACGAACACGATGGTGCAGCGGCGCTTCTGCCAGATCGCGACCAGCTCCTCCTGCATTTCGAGCTTGGTCTGGGCATCCAGCGCAGCGAACGGCTCGTCCATCAGGATCACGCTCGGGTTCATCAGCAGCGCGCGGGCGATGCCGACCCGCTGGTTCATGCCGCCCGACATTTCGGAGGGATGATGATGCTCGAAGCCGCGCAGGCCGACGAGATCGATGAACTCCATGGCGTGGTCGTGGCGCTCGGTCTTGGCGACGCCCTTCAGCTTGAGGTGGAAGGCGACGTTGTCGATCGCCGTCAGCCACGGCATCAGCGTCGGCTGCTGGAACACGACACCGCGGTCCGAGCCCGGGCGCTCCACCTGCTTGCCGTCGACCAGCGTGCGGCCGGAGGTCGCCTGCTCGAATCCGGCGATGATGTTGAGGAGGGTCGACTTGCCGCAGCCGGAAGGGCCGAGCAAGCAGACGAAGTCGTTGGCCTCGATGTCGAGATTGATGTTGTCCAGCGTCAGCAGGTCGCGACCGCGCCGCTTGTCCGAGAACACCTTGACGATGTTGCGAAGCTCGATTGCCGCCATCAGCGCGCCCTGCCCTGCACGGTGGTCGTCTGCTGCCAGCGCAGCGTGCGCGCCATGATCGCCTTGAGCCCGAGGTCGGAGAGATAGCCGAGCAGCCCGATCGAGATCATCGCAGCCAGCACGATGTCGTAGCGCAGGAAGTAGTAGGAATCCCAGAGCACGTAGCCGAGGCCGCTCTTGACCGCGACCATCTCGGCCGTGACCGTCAGCATCCAGGCCGAGCCGACCGCGATACGTAGCCCTGCGAAGATCGAGGGCAGCGCCGCCGGCAGCACGATGTCGGTCAGCATCTGCCGGCCATTGGCGCCCATCATCGCACCGGCGCGGACCAGATTGTGATCCACGGTCTTCACGCCATGGATGCTGTTCATCAGCACCGGGAAGAAGGCGCCGAGGAAGACCAGGAAGATCGCGGGCTTGTCGGCGATGCCGAACCAGATGATGGCCAGCGGGATCCAGGACACCGGCGGGATCGGGCGGAGCATCTGCAGCGTCGGCTCCAGCGTCTTCTCGAACAAGCGCGACCAGCCGATCGCGACGCCCGCGAGGATGCCGAGGAGGCTCGCCAGCGCAAAGCCGCCGAACACGCGAAGCGCGCTGGCAAGCGCGTCGCGCAGCCAGTGCCCGGAATAGGTCTGCGTGGTCTCGTCGAAGCCGAACACCCAATCGCCGAGCGCATGCAGCACCGCGCTGGGCGCCGGCAGCAGCGCGGGCGGAAGCATGCCGCTGCGGGCAAAGGCCTCCCAGCCCGCGATCAGCAGCGCAGGCACAACGAGGCGTTCGAGCCCCTGGAATGCCCGCGTCAGCCGAAACGCCGGCCTGACCGGCGAGACGTCAGTAACCGAGGTCATTCTTGGCTTTTCCGGTGGCCTGCTCCAGGAACGAATAGTCCATGTTCTTCTCCGCGTCCGCGGAAACGTCCTTCGAAATGTATTTGAGGTCACGCATCATCGCGGCAATCGCCAGCGTTTGCGAGCGATGGATCGCGGGATCGGGCGAGGCATTCTTCAGCGCCTCAGTCGCGACAGTCTTGTCGAGGCCGGTGAGCTTGTTGATGGCCTCGACCCATGGCGCCTTGTCGGCGATCAGCTTGTTGTCGAGCTCGACCACGGCGCCGACGACGCCCTGGACGCCGGCGCGCTGACTCGCGATCACATCCGAACGCGTGACGATCAGATTCGTGAGATTTCCCGCAGCCTGCTCATACGGCAGCACAAAATGCTTGCCGGCGCCGGCGAGCCGGATCTGTGAGGCGAACGGCTCGACCGAGCAGATCATGTCGACCTCGCCGCGCTGGAGCGCGGCGAGATGATCTGACGGATTGGGGATGTTGATGAACTGGATGTCCTTGTTGGGATCGACGCCCTGCTTGAGGAATGCGCCGCGCATGTGGATGTCCTGGGCATTACCGCGGGACGCCGCGATCTTGAGCGGCTGACCGTCGCCCTTCGCCTTCGCAACGGTCGTCTTGAACGTCGCCCAGTCCTCAGGGGGAAGGTTCAGTTTCACGGAGGAGACGCATTCCGAGCCGCCATTGATCTGGCCTGAGACGGCGACGACGTCGAAACCTTTGTCGAGCGCTGTGATGTAATGGAGATAGGTCACCTGCGCGACGTCGATGCTCTTCGAGACCAGGGCGGTGAGCACGTCATTGCCGGAGTTGAAGCCGGTGGCCTCGACCTCGACGCCCTTCGCCATCCCCGGGATCAGCGACATCGGCAGGCAGTGCGCGCATTTGGCGTAGCCGAGCTTGATCTTCGCGGCTTGCGCGGAGGCGAGATCGCTTCCGCCAAGCATTGCCGCCATCACCACGAGGCCCAGTCGCAAACTCGTCCGCATCACCTGCTCCGTTTCGAATGCGCGGGATCTCGCGCGTCAGAAACGATCATCCGCCGCCCTTAGCCACAACGCAATCCAGTTTCTGCATGCTGCATACAATTTGCGCGCTATGCCATTGTTTTCAGCGAGATGCGTCGATATTTTGAGCAGGCCAAAGGGCCGGAAACGGCTAAGATCAACGTGAGAAGTGAGGCACGCGTGCAGCCAAAATCGGAAGCGCCAAAGGGACGAAAGTCGCCCAAACTCAAGCGGACGGGCCTGCACGAGCGTGCCGCGGCGCGGATGCGGGCGATGATCATTCGCGGCGAGCTGCCACCGGGTTCGCAAACCCAGGAGACGAAGCTGTCGAAGGAGCTCGGCGTGTCGCGCACCCCCTTGCGCGAGGCGATGAAGGTGCTGGCGGCTGAAGGCTTGATCGAGCTTCGTCCCAATCGCAGCCCGCGCATTGCCGATATCGCGGTGGACGGCATCTCGGAATTGTTCGAGGCCCTCGCCGGCATCGAGCGGCTCGCCGCCGAGCTCGCCGCGGAGCGCGCCACCGAGCGCGACCTCGCCCGCCTGCGCACGCTTCAGACCCGCATGGAGGGTCATCACCGCAACGGCAAGCTCGACGATTATTTCACCATCAACGGCGAGATTCACAACACCATCGTCCGCATGGCCCGCAACACACCGCTGCGCGAAGCCCACGAGACGCTGATCTCCCGCGCCGAGCGCGCGCGCTATCTCGCGCTCGGCGCGAACAGGCGCTGGAGCAATTCGGTCGACGAGCACGCGGACATCCTGGCCGCGCTGGAGGCACGCGACAGCGAAGCGGCCGGCCGCCTGCTCGGCGCCCACGTCGCGCGCACCGGCACGGCGCTGCTCGAAGTCCTCGCCGCCTCTCAGGCCAAACGGACGGCGGCATAATCATGAAGCTGCTGCTGCTCAACCCGAACACCAGCACCGAGGTCACTCAGTTGATGTTGGGAGTCGGGCAGCGCGCCGCTTCCTCCGGCACCGAGCTGATCCCCTGCACCGCGACCCGCGGGGTGCCCTATATCGCCACGCGTACCGAAGCGCAGATCGGCGGCGCCATTGCGCTGGAGATGCTGGCAGAGCAGCACATGAAGGTGGATGCCGCAATCATCGCGGCATTCGGCGATCCCGGCCTGTTCGCGGCGCGCGAGACCTTCGACATCCCCGTGATCGGCATGGCGGAAGCCGCCATGCTGACCGCCTGTATGGCCGGACGCCGCTTTGCCATCGTCACCTTCGCCCAGGCCCTGGGCCCTTGGTACGAGGAATGCGTCCGCGCCCACGGGCTGTGGCAGCGGTGCGCCGGCATCCGCATGCTCGATGCGCCGTTTCAGGCGATCTGCGAGGTCGGCACCGAGAAGGAAGACGTGCTGGTCGAGCTCGCCCAGCGCGCCATCATCGAGGACGAGGCCGATGTGCTGATCTTCGCCGGCGCCCCGCTCTCGGGCCTTGCCGAGCGCGTCGCCGAGCGGATTCCGGTCCCGGTGGTCGATCAGGTCATCGCCTCCGTGAAACAAGCCGAGGCGCTGCATGCGCTGCGCCTGCGCAAGGCAACGGCGGGAACGTATCGCCGCCCCGCCGCCAAGCCGACCATCGGCCTTGCCGACGCGCTCGCCGCCCGGCTCGAGCATCGCGACCGCTAGGGGAGCTTCGGCCGGCGATACGAAAACCCCAATTCGTTCTCGAGGATACGGCCGAAGGCAAACAAGCGGGATTCGCAGCCCGGCGGCGCGATGTTCAATCCTTCCTTGCCGAGCAGCGGAATCCAGGAAATCATCCTGATGATGTTCGAGGTCCAGAACGGCACGGTGCAGAGCAGGAACAGGCCTAATGGCTCAGCTCTCTGCACTTCATGGCGGCACGCGGCTCAGGAAGGCGGCAGGACTTATGAACCGATCGCAATGAAGAGAAGATTCTCCGGACTTTCGTTTTTGCGAATTATTCTAGTCTGAGCCCGCCTTTCGAAAAAGTTCCTCGCTCCTACACCATCAAGCATCCGCTGCCTGGCTCTTGTCGGGCGATATAGCCATGAATTGGAAGTGGAAATCAGGCGGGCAGAAGCGAAGCAGGCGACCCAATGTGTGGGATAGCTTCGACCAGCTCGCGCGTGTAATCCGTCTGCGGATTGGCAAACAGAGCGAGGCTCTCGCCCTGCTCGACGATGCCACCGGCGCGCAGCACGATGGTCCGGCTGCACATCATGCGTACCACGTTGAGGTCGTGACTGACGAACAGGAAGGCGAGATTGTCCTCGCGCCGAAGCCGGTCGAGCAGCTGCAGCACTACGGCCTGCACCGAGACATCGAGCGCCGCAGTGGGCTCGTCGAGCACCAGCAAACGCGGCCGACACGCAATGGCGCGGGCGATGCCGATGCGCGCCTTCTGGCCACCCGACAATTGATGCGGGAAGCGGGACAACAACTCACGCGGCAGGCCGACGCGGTCGGCGCACTCCTCGACCCGGGACCGCAGCGCGTCGCCGGGGCGCAGGCCGGTGAGCCTCAGCAGCGGATGAGCAATGCAGTCGAACGCGGTAAAGCGCGGATTGAGGCTCTCGTGCGGATCCTGAAAGACGATCTGGATTTCCTTGCGTAGCGGCGAGCGATGAAAATCACGCGCCGGCAGCTTTGCGATCGAATAGCCGTCGAACAGGATATCGCCTGCGCTCGGATCGATCAGCCGGCAGATCATGCGGGCGGTGGTGCTCTTGCCGGAGCCGGACTCCCCGACCAGGCCGACGCTCTCGCCCGCCGCCACGGTCATCGAGAAATCCGCTACCGCAGCGGCGCCATCGTCAAAACGCTTGACGACGTGCTGGACGTCGAGCAGCGGCGGCGTGCCCGGCGCGGGCGTCGGCCGGTCCTTCACCTCGACAACCGGCAGAGCTTCGTCGGCCGGCACGAGGTCGCCGACACGCGATGTCGCGGTCGGCGACGATGCCACCAGTCGCTTGGTATAGGCGTGCTGCGGCGCCCGAAACAATGTCTGCGGCGCGCCTTCTTCCACGAGCCGCCCCTGCTCCATCACCACCACGCGCCGACAATAATGTGCCGCAAGACCAAGGTCGTGGGTGATGAGGATTGTCGTCATGCCCCGTTCGGCGACGATGCGCGCCAGGAGGTCCATCACCACCTTTTGTGTCGTCACATCGAGGCCGGTGGTCGGCTCGTCGGCAATCAGAAGTGATGGGTTGCAGGAGATCGCGATCGCGATCATCACGCGCTGGCACATACCGCCGGAGAGCTCGTGCGGATAGGCATCCAGCCGCCGGTCGGGATCGCGGATCTGCACCGCGCGCAGCAACTTCAGCGCCTCGGCCCGCGCCTCCTGCTTCGAGAGCCGCCGATGCGAAAGGACGGCGTCGGCGATCTGGGCACCGACGGTGCGGATCGGATTGAGCGCGGCGCGCGGATTCTGGAAGATCATCGCCATGTTGGCGCCGTGCAGGTTGCGCAGCTCCGCCCCCGATGCGCGCGTAATGTCCTGGCCCCTGAACTTGACACGACCGGCGGTGATGCGACCCGCTTTGTCGAGCAGGCCCGTGACCGCGAAGCCGGTGACTGATTTGCCGGACCCGCTCTCGCCGACGAGGCCCAGCATTTCACCCGGCTGGAGCGACAGCGAGACTCCCCGCAGCGCCTCGACGAGCCCGCGCCGCGTCGAGAACGTCACGCCGAGATTGTCGATTTCGAGCAGTGGCGACATCATGTGCGCATGCGCGGATCGAGGATATCGCGCAACCCGTCGCCGAGCAGGTTGAAGCAGAGCACGGCCAGCATCAGGGCCAGCCCCGGAAACGACACCAACCACCACCTGCCCGTCGAGATGAAGCGCGCGCCCTCGGCGACCATGATGCCCCATTCCGGCGTCGGCGGCTTGACGCCCAGGCCGATGAAGGAGAGGCCCGCGGCATTCAGGATCGCCCAGCCGAGATTGAGCGACATCTGCACCGCCATCGCCGGCAGCACGTTGGGTAGCAGGAAGCGCAGCACGACGGAGACATGCCCATCGCCGCAGGCGCGCGCCGCCTCCACCCAACCGAGATTGCGGCGGATGTTGACCTCCGCGCGCGCGAAGCGGATGTAGAACGGCAGATTGATGATCGCGGTCGCGATGACGATATTCTCGACCCGGTTGCCGAGCGCTGCGACCATGGCCATGGCGAGCACGAAGAGCGGAAAGGCCATCAGCACGTCGACGAACCGGCCGACCGCGCGATCGAGCTTGCCGCCGACATAGCCGCAGAGCGAGCCGATCACCGTGCCGATCACGAAGGACACGCTGACGGCCGTCACGGCGATGGCGAGATCGAGCCGCGTGGCGACGATCAATCGGCTGAAGACATCGCGGCCGAGCTGGTCGGTGCCGGCCCAGTGGAGTGCGCTCGGCGGCTGCAGCGCACGCGGCACGTCCGAAGCGACGGGATCATAAGGCACCAGCATGGGGCCGAAGATTGCGACCAGCGCCAGCAATATCGCCGCCGCGGCGGCAATCGCGGTAACGAGGTTACCGCGCAGCACCCACACGGTGTGACGCAGCCCCGACCATGTTGCTGTCAGGCTCATACGACCGTCGCCCTGGGATCGGCGATGCCGTAGAGCACATCGACCAGGAGATTGACCGCGACGAAGATGCTGGCCATCAGCAGCACGAAGCCCTGCACCGGCGCATAGTCGGAGACCAGCAGCGCATCGAGCGCGTAGGACGCAACGCCCGGCCAGGAGAACACTTTCTCGACCAGCACGTTGGCACCGAGCATGGTCGAGAACACGATGCCGGCGATGGTGATCACGGGCAGGATTGCATTCCGCAGCGCATAGGTCACCACGATCTGCCAGCGCGACAGGCCGATCGAGCGCGCGGTACGCACGAAATCGCTTCCGAGCGACACCAGCATCGAGGCACGGGTGATGCGGGCGAGCGGCGCGATCACGAACAGCGCCATCGTGAAGGCAGGCAGCATCAACTGACGCGCCGCGGCCCACCACCCCTCGACGTCACCCGCGAGCAGGAAATCCACCATCAGGAAGCCGGTGCGCGCCGGCGGCACCGAGGCGAAGACGTCGATCCGTCCGGTCGGATCGGGGGCAAGACCCAGCAGATAGTAGAACACGTAGATCAGCAGCAGTCCGGAGACGAAGGTCGGCACGCAGACGCCGAGCGAGCAGAACAGCCGTACGCCGTGATCGATCAGCGAGTTCGGCCGCAGCGCGGCCAGCACGCCGAGCGGCACCGCCGCGATCAGCGCGATCACGAGCGCGGTTAGCGTCAGCTCGAGCGAGGCCGGCAGCCGCTGCCGCAGGTCCTTGGCAACCGGCTGCCCCGTCATCATGGAACGGCCAAGATTGCCGCGGCCGACATCGTAGAGATAGATGCCGAGTTGCTCCGGCAGCGACCTGTCGAGCCCGAGCTGCCTGCGGACGACTTCGATCTCCTCGTTGCCGGCACTGGGACCGGAGGCAAAGAACACGGCGGGATCGCCTGGCAGCACCCGCATCAAGAGGAAAGTGAAGACCAGCACGCCGAACAGCGCCGGCAGCGACGAGAGAAACCGCCGCCCGGTCCGGATCAAAGTCGCACCGATGGTGCCCATGCTCTTCGCCGCGCTCCCGGCTCCGCTGCTATTTGCGGCTCAGGTTACGATAATCCACCTGGCGGGTGAATTGATAGACATAGCCGTCGAGATTGGCGGCCATGACCGCGTCCTGCGCCGGTTGCCAGAGCGGGACCTGGAACATCTGCTCGAAATGGATGGCGTTGAGCTCCTTGCCCTCCGCCTCGTACTTCGCCTTGTCCGGCTCGAAGCGCGCTGCCTGCGCGATCTCCTCCAACTCGGCATTGTCAGTGGACGAATAGTTCCAGCGCTGATTGCCGGTGTAGAAGTTGCGGTAGAAATAATCGGTCGACGGCAGCCAGGCGACGATGCCCTCGGTGAAGAAGGGCAGCTTCTTTTCGTTGATCGAGGTCGACATCTGCGCATCCGGCAGCTTCTGGATGTCGACCTTGATGCCGATCTTCTCCAGCGATTCCTTGACCAGGGCGGCCATCGGTTCGGCAGTCGCGGCCTGACCGACGTTGAAGCTGAAGGTCGTGGCGAAACCTTCGGGCACGCCAGCCTCCTTCAGATAGGCCCGCGCCTTCTCCAGATCGAGCTTGACCGGTTGCGGGATCGGATAGCCGCCGCTCGGCGGCCTCCCGTCGGCCCAGCTGGCACCGAACAGCGGCGCGCCGCGGCCGAACAGCGCCGCCTTGAACATGTCATCATAGGGTAGCGCCGCGGCGACAGCCCGGCGGACGTTGACGTTGTCGAACGGCGGGATCTTGTTGTTCATCGAGATGAAGGTCACCGCATTGTATTGCGGCGTCGAAATCACCTTCAGCTTGCCTTTGGCCTCCAGCGCCTGGACGTCGCTGGCCTGCAGATCGATCACGAGGTCCGCGTCGCCGCGCTCGACCAGATTGGCGCGCGTCGCCGGCTCCGGTACCGACTGGATGATCAGCCGCTTGAAGAACGCCGGCTTGTCCGGCGAGCCGCGATTCCAGGCCTCGTTGCGCTTGGCGATCGCCTGCTCGCCCGGCTTGAAGGTTTCGACGATATAGGCGCCGCTGCCCGCCTCGTTCTCCTTCAGCCAGCTCAGCGCCCAAGGATCCTCAGGCGTCGCATGCGATTTGGCAAGCTTGGAATTGATGATGATGGGATAGACGGTCGCAAGGTTCGGCAGCGCCAGCTTGTCGGGCCGCGGCAATGTCACTTCAAGGGTCAGTGGATCGATCACCTTGAACTGGTCGGCGCTGGTCAACGATCCTGTCAGCAATTGCGCCTTGCCGAGTACCGGCGCGGTGACGCAGCGGTCGAGCGACCACTTCACGTCTTCTGCAGTAACCGGCGAGCCATCGTGGAACTTGGCGTCGGGACGAAGCTTGAAGGTGAGCTTCAGGCCATCGGGGCTGACGCTGAAGGACTCCGCGAGCTCGCCATTGATGGTATCGAGATCGAACACCCATTTGCCGTTGAGCTGTTTGCGGCCGAACGACACCAGCCGGTCATAGCTGCTCATGCTGAGCGCGAAGGCTTCGCGGGTCGAGCCGGGAATGTTGGGATCGAGCGTGTTGACCGTTGCCGCCGTCACGTAGCGCAAGGTCTCAGCGCGGCTCTGCGCACGGGCCGCGGGCGCAATCAATGTCGCCGAAAGAAGAACGGCGGACGCCGAAATCAGATGCCTGGAAATCACGGGGTACATCGCCTCTGTCCTTTGTTAGGCCGCGCACGCCCGAAATGGCAGCAAATCATGTGCCAGAAACCGGCAGTTCGGCATGCTTCTTCGTCGCAGTGGAATGCATACACGCTCGCCGGCATCACGCGCTCCCCTCCGCCGCCGCGGGGGTGCGCCGGATCATAGCTTGAGGGACATCATAGGCCTGGAATGCCGCCCAGTGCTTGTCGATATCGGCGCGGAACAGGTCGCGCGTGAGGCCGTGGACCAGCTTCGGCACCGCCGTCGTCATCGCATTGATCGAAGAGCCGGACGGACCAAAGCTCATGGTCGAGGCGATGGCGAACAGGTGAATGCCGGAGATCCACGGTGTTCGTCCAACCGCGCGCTCGCAGAAGGCATAGTCGTCCGACAAATAAGGAAAGGCGCCAAGGCGCGGGCTCTGTTCCTGCGCCGGCGGCGTGTAGCAGTCGGCCCAGCGCGCGATGTTATCGGCGCATCGCTTCAGCTCGGGGCGACCGGCAAAGTCCATCATGACGCCGGTGGCGCAGATGATGAAATCGACCGCGATCTCGCCACGTGGCGTGCGCAGCAGCACGCTGTCAACAGTCTCCCGCGCTCCCTCGACAGGTGCGCCCTCGTGCAGATGGAACGTCGCGTGCCGGGCGCAGCGATCATAGGTGGCTTGCGGAAATCCCTCGCGCAGCTCGAGCACCGCGCGCATGAAGCGCCAGCGCCAGGAATCGTCGAGCTCGGAGAAATGCCTGAGGAAGCCGCGGAAGGTCAGCCATCGATAGGGCTGCACCAGCTGGATCGCAGCGCGCCGGCACAGCAAATGCACGGCGCCCGCACCTGCCTCCAGTGCCATCGCTGCGTTATCGAAGGCCGAGGCGCCCGCGCCAATCACCGCGACGCGCTTGTCGCGTAGCGCGGTAAAATCTGTCGGCGCCGCGCAAGTAACGCATCGCGACGCCGGCAGATGGCGCAATGGTTCGGGAATGCTCCAATCGCCCATACCTTCCTGTCCCGTCGCGAGCACGATCTTGCGGGCGTAAAGCACCTCCTCGCTATGAGCAGTCCTCACTGTTACCCTCAGTAGGCCGTTAGCATCGGGTGCGATATCGGTCACCTCGCAGCCATTGTGCACCGGTAAACCGAGCACCTTCCGATACCACGACAGATAGGCCGCCCAATATTCGCGCGGGATCAGACCAAGATCGCGCCAGCTCTCCATTCCGAATTTGGCCTCGTGCCAGGCCTGATAGGTCAGGCTCGGCAGGTCGAGATCAGGGCCGGTGTAGTCCTTCGGACTGCGCAGGGTCGGCATCCGCGCATAGGTCAGCCATGGGCCTTCGCAACCCTCATCCGCCTTGTCGAGCACGAGGATGTTGGTGACCTGCGAGCGCTGCAGGCCGAAAGCCGTCGCAAGTCCGGATTGACCAGCCCCAACAATGAGCACGTCCAGAGCGCGGCTGCCATCGGGAGCCGTCATCGGCGTCAGCCAGGGCATGCCCGGATGCGCCGTCTTGGCAAGATCGGCGCGGACCTGAACTGCAAGTGCTGCAAGGCCATCACTCATGCCGCAAGCCACCCGCCATCGACTGGAAGCACCGTGCCGGTGACGAAGGAGGAATCGTCACTGGCGAGATAGAGCGCCGCCGCCGCCACCTCCTCGGCGCGGCCGAATCGCTTCATGGCATGACGCTGCCGCGAGGCCTCGCGCACCGACTCGGGATCGACATGGCGCGCAAAACTGCGGCGCAGCAGCGGCGTGTCGATCGCACCGGGCGCCAACGCGTTGACACGGATGCCATCGGTCGCGAAATCGATGGCCATGGTGCGGGTCAGGCTGACGATGGCGCCCTTGGCCGCAATATAGGCGCTGTTGCCCTTGCCGCCAGCGATTGCCAGCTGCGACGCCAGCGTGATGATGGCGCCCTTGCCTTGCCGCTGCATGATCGGCACCACCGCGCGCGCCCACAACCAGGTGCCGCCGACATTGGCACGGAATACCGCGTCCCAATCCGCCGGTGCGGTCGTGATCACGGTACCACCGCAGGAGAAGCCGGCAGACGTCATCAGCACGTCCAGCCTGCCGCCGCCTGTTGCGACACTTTCGACGGTGGCCCTTGCAAAATCGGCGTCGCCGACATCGCCAACATGGACGCTGCCGCTGCCACCCTGTTCGCGAAGCATCGCCAGTGTTTCGGCTGCGCTGTCAGCATCGCGATCGACCAGCGCGACGAAGGCGCCTTCGCGGGCGAACAGAACGGCGCTGGCCCGGCCGATCCCGGAGCCGCCGCCTGTGATGATCGCCATCCTGCCCGCCAGCTTCATCTCAGGCGCCGCCTCGATCATGATCATGCAACCAGCGCCGCATATGCTCCGCTGACTCCTCACAGCCAAATTTGGCGCGCCATCCGAATTCGT
Source organism: Bradyrhizobium sp. 154 (assembly GCF_023073875.1). Taxonomy (NCBI): domain Bacteria; kingdom Pseudomonadati; phylum Pseudomonadota; class Alphaproteobacteria; order Hyphomicrobiales; family Nitrobacteraceae; genus Bradyrhizobium; species Bradyrhizobium sp. 154. The sequence goes on along the minus strand of NZ_JADPKG010000107.1, from coordinate 30,400 downwards.
CGGCCATGCGCTGTACCGACAGCGGCGCCCGGGTCGGGCCGTGCACCGTCACGGTTGGTGTCTCGCCGGAGACAGCCACGCGGCAAACGAAACCGCTGTCCGGGTCGGCAAGAGCTTTATCAGCAAAAGCCTTGCCCCAGGCCTCGGCGGTGAACGTCACACCGCTCGAGATATTGTAAAGCATGTGGCGGGGCCGGGCGGCATCGAGCAGCACGGCGACAGCGGCGGCGACGTCGGCGGCATAGACCCAGTCCCGTGCACCGGGTTCGCTGAGCAACGCCGGCGCGCCCCGCCGCACGCAATCCACAATCAGCGCCTGCGGCGACGGCGTGTCGCGGACACCGCCTGCACGCTCGTACGGGCCAAAAACGCCCGAGAGCCGGACGCTGATCACATCGGCCTGCCAGAGGTCGGAGAGCCGCGCCACCACACGCTCAGAGCCGAATTTCGTGATCGCATACAGCGATTGCGGATCGCAGGGCGTCGTCTCTTCGAGCAGGGGATAATGCCGGCCGCTCGCGCCATAGCTTGCAGCGGACGACAGGTTGATCACACGCTGCACCTTTGCCTTGCGCGCAGCGGTCAGGATCGACACCTGCGCCAGCAGATTGACCGCCAGGATGCGCTCCGGCTCGGCGGCATCGCGCGCCGCGCCTGCCGTGATCGCGGCGCCAAGCACCACGGCATTGCATCCCGGTCCGACTGCGGCCTCAACCGCGCTGCGTTCGGTCACGTCCCCTCGCAGCACCCGCAAGCGTTCACCGTAGGGCGCAAAGGCGCAGCGCGCCTCCACCGGCAACTCGGCCTGATCGAACAGTGTGACCGCATGGCCGCGGGCAAGCAGCAGCTCCGCGATATTGAGCCCGACAAAGCCTGCGCCACCGAAGATCACGACGCTCATCTCGCGGTCCGCTCACAATAGCTTGGCGCCAAAATTCTGCTCCGGGTTCATGTCCGAGACCAATCGACCAGTCGGTTTCGCGGCCTCGCCGCCGCTGCGGGCCAGGAAGCGGCCGGAGCCCGGCGAGGCGTTCAGCCTTCCGCTTTCGACAATGACGCGGCCGCGGGAGAGCACCGTCACCGGCCAGCCCTGCAGCGAACGGTCGGCGAACGGGGTGTAGCCGGCCAGATCGTGCATCATCGTGTCGGTGACGGTCACGCGGCGATCGGGATCCCAGATCGCGATATCGGCGTCAGCGCCGACGGCGATCGAGCCCTTGCGCGGATGCAGATTGTAGATCTTGGCCGGCGCGGTCGCAGTCAGCTCGACGAATTTCTCGAGGCCAAGCCGTCCCTTGGAGACCATCGCATCGAACAGCAGCGGCAGCCGCATCTCGAGGCCCGGCAGGCCGTTGGCCACCTGCTTGAAGTTCGGGTTCGGCCCGGCGCGAAGCTTGCCGGTCTCGTCGAACCGATACGGCGCATGATCGGAGGAGATGGTCTGCAGATCGCCGAGCGATAACGCCTTCCACAGCGCCTCCTGGTCGTCCTTGCGGCGCGGTGGCGGGCTGCACATCCATTTGGCGCCTTCCGCGCCCGGCTTGTCGAGATCGTCGGCGGTGAGGAACAGATATTGCGGGCAGGTCTCGGCAAACACTTTCAACCCCTGTCCGCGGGCATCGCGGATCGTCTGCGCGCCCTCGGCGGTCGAGACGTGGAAGATCATGATCGGCTGGTCGACCAGGGCCGCCATGCCGATCAGGCGGTTGAACGCCTCTGCTTCCGAAAAGCGCGCATGGCTGATCGCGTGATATTTCGGATGAGTGTAGCCGCGCGCGAGCAGCCGCTTCACCATCCAGGAGATGATGCCGTGATTTTCCGCGTGCGCACACAGCATCGCGCCGCCCTCGCGCGCTGCAACGAGAATGTCGAGCAGCGGCTCGTCGTCGATCTTCAGCCGGTCATAGGTCATGAAAATCTTGATCGAGCCGTGACCCTGACGAATCAGCGTCGGCAGATCGCGCTCCAGCGTCTCTTTCGTCGGGTCGGCGATAATCATATGGAAGGCGTAGTCGATTACCGCGCCCTTGCGCGCCAGCGCATGATAATCCTCCAGCACCTGCGGCAGCTGCATGCCGACATGCTGCGCGGCAAAGGAAATGACCGAGGTGGTGCCGCCGAAGGCCGCCGACGTCGTGGCACTCTCGAAGGTGTCGGCATTCATGATGCCGGCGGCAGACAATTGCTCGATGTGACAATGGCTGTCGACACCGCCCGGCAGCACCAGCCTGCCGCGCGCGTCGATCTCGCGCTTGGCCGGGCCGAGCCCGCGCCCGATCGCAGCAATGGCTTCACCTGTGATTGCCACGTCGGCCTCGAACACGTCGGTGGTCGTGGCGACGCGCCCGCCGCGGATGATCAGGTCATAGGCGGGTTCGGTCATAACGGTGTCTCCTTGCGTAACTCTCGAAGTCCATTGGCGTTGCGCAGCTTTGCGGCGCGCCCTTGCGCCCTGCGCATGACCGCTTCATGCTGTCCATGGCATAGTGATTGCCTTTGTTTCGCATCGTCAAGCTTCGCACCGTCAACACTGCCCAAGCAGGAACCTCCCATGCCCCGACCGCGCATCATGGTCATCAACCCGAATTCCAACCGCGTGGTCACGGCCGGCCTTGCCGAAGCGCTGAAGCCGCTGGCCTTTGCCGACGGTCCGGAGATCGTGTGCGAGACCTTGGTCGAAGGACCCTACGGCATCGAGAGCCAGGCCGACGCCGAAAGCGTGGTGATGCCGCTGCGGCGGACCCTCGCCGGCGACAAGGAGTCGGCGGCCTTCGTGATCGCCTGCTACAGCGACCCCGGCCTGCATGTCTGCCGCGAGGCCACCACGCGGCCGGTGCTGGGCATTGCCGAATGCGGCGTGCTGACCGCGCTGACCCGCGCCGAGACCTTTGGCGTGATCGCGATCGCGCAGCGCTCGATCCGCCGGCATATGCGTTATCTGCGTCAGATGGGCCTGTTGGAGCGGCTGGCCGGCGAGCGCCCGCTCGACATGAGCGTGGCGGAAACCGCATCGGGCGAAGGCACGCTCGCCAAGATGATCGCGGTCGGCCGCGCCCTGAAAGAGGAGGACGGCGCCGGCGCCATCGTGATGGGCTGTGCCGGCATGGCGCGCCACCGGAAGCCGCTTGAGGAGGCGCTCGGCATTCCCGTGATCGATCCGACCCAGGCCGCCGTCACCATGGCGCTCGGCGCCGTGCAATTCGGCGCGCACTGAGGCACTGATTGACGGGCTAGCGTGCCTCACGCGCCCGCCTCGCCTGCCAATCGTCATAGCTCTCGCGGTCCATCGCGAACATGTCGCGCTGGGTCGAATAGAGATTGCCGAACAGGCGGCCGATCGGCTGATAGGTTGCCATGTCGACATACATCCGCGCCGGATCGAGCAGCCCTTCGCGCGCATGCAGATGCAAGACCTCGCCAACCAGCAGCTCGCGCCCCGGGCCAAACGCGAGCGAGACCTGCCGCCGGCATTCCAGCGCGAAGGGCGCCGCAGCCAGCCGCGGGACCTTGACCTCGGCACTCGCCTCCGTCGCCAGGCCCACGGCGGCGACCTCGCTCTCGCCGGAGGGAAAATCCACCGCGCAGTCGTTCATCGCTTTCGCCAGCGTCTCGTCCACCATATGCACGACGAATTCGCCGGTACGGTGGATGTTGCGGGTGGTGTCCTTGAACCGGCCATCGGGATGATGCTGCAGGCCGAGCACGATCAGCGGCGGGTTCTCGGAGAACACGTTGAAGAAGCTGAACGGCGCCGCATTCAGCGCGCCGTTGTCGTCTACCGTGGTGACAAAAGCGATCGGACGCGGCACCACCACACCGCACAAGAGCTTGTAGCGGTCGCGGGGCGCAAGGTCGCGAAACGACAGGCCGATCATCGGGCGCGTCCTCCGCAGTTCATGGCGGCGGCACCGCGCCGGTGCGGCCAGTGATCAGGCCGTAATGCTCGGTGCGGCGGTGCGCGGCGAAATTGAAGATCGTTTGCTTGCCGAATGCGGTGGCATCGAGATCGCAGGGATGAATCAGAAGCTCGTCGTCCTCCGTCCCGGCCTCGGCGACAATCTCGCCGTCGGGATTAACGATGATGCTGCCGCCGATCAGGGGATGGCCGTCCTCATTGCCGGCCTTGGCGACCGCGATCACCCAGCAGGAGTTCTGATAGGCGCCGGCCTGCACCGACAGGCGGTTATGGAACAACCGCTTCTCTGGCCCTTCGTCGCCCTTCTGCGCGTTGACCGACGGCGTGTTGTACCCGATCAGCACCATCTCGACGCCCTGCAAGCCCATCACGCGATAGGTTTCCGGCCAACGGCGGTCGTTACAGACCGCCATGCCCATGATGCCGCCGAGATTGCGCCAGACCGGGAAGCCGAGATCGCCCGGCTCGAAATAGCGCTTCTCAAGATGCTGATGCGTGCGCTCCGGATCGAACTCGGCATGCCCGGGCAAATGGATCTTGCGGTATTTTCCGACGATGTTGCCGCTGCGGTCGGTCAGGATGGCAGTGTTGAAGTGATGTCCGTCAGGCGTCAGCTCGGCATAGCCAAAGCTCATCGCCATCTCGTGGCGAGCCGCGCGCTCGAACAGCGGCCGCACAGCGTCATTGGGCATCTCTTGCTCGAACCAACCATTGGCATCGGCGCGGTTTTCCAGGTACCAGCGCGGGAAGAACGTGGTCAGCGCGAGTTCGGGATAGACGATCAGATCAGCACCCTTTGACTTGGCCTCATCCATCAGCGCGATCATTCGCTTGACGACGACATCGCGCCCGTCAGCGCGCTGGATCGGACCCATCTGAGCTGCGGCGACGTTGATCATGCGCATGGTTGTTGTTCTCCTTGCAAACTCAGCCGGCGAACGCGGCCTGCGCTTCCGGCAAATCCCAGATCTTGCCAATTGCAACAGCCCCTGCCGCGGTGATTGCAGCCTCGTCGCCGTGAACATAGCGGCCGGCGTCAATCAGCACACGGCCATCGACGATGACCTGATCGATATTGGCGCGGTTACCGAGCGCGATCAGCGCACGACGCGGATCGAACAGCGGCTGCAGATGCGGATGGGTCATGTCGATCACGGTCAGGTCGGCCGTCGCGCCGGGCGCGATCGTGCCGAGATCAGGGCGCTTCACCAGCGCAGCTGCGGTCACCGTCACCGATTCGATCAGGTCGGGCGCGCTCGCGACCTCGGCGCGCTGCAGCGCGAGCTTCGAGATCATCGACGCCGCATTCAGCTCGCCGAGCAGGTCCATGTTGTAGCCGTCGGTGCCGACTACCGTCCGCACGCCATGCTCGGCAAACCGGCCGAATGCGGCGGTCACGCCGGATCGGGCGAACACCCGCGGGCAGTTCAGCACCGCCGCGCCGCGCGCCGCCATCAGCTTCAGATCCCTGTCGGAGCTTGCGATGCAGTGCGCTGCGAGCAGATCGGGCGCCAGCAGGCCGAGCCAGTCGAGATATTCGGCCGGCGTGCGGCCGTCGTAGCGCTTGCCGATGGTTTCGACCTCGGCCCGGCTTTGCGCCAGATGGGTCGTGATGGGCACACCGAGCTCGCGGGCGCGCTCCGCGCACACCTTGAGCAGATCCGGGCCGCAGGTATCGGTCGCATGCGGACTCATCGCGAGGCCAATCCGGCCCCCGCCACAACCGTTCCAACGCTGATAGAGCGCGTTCCAAGTGGCGAGATCGGCCGCACCATCGTCGCCGGCGTACCTGACAACACCGTCCGGGCCAGCCTTGGCGTCTGACGTCGAGAACAGATAGGGCGCGCCGTAGAAGCGGATGCCCATCTCCTCGGCGGCGTCGAACATCTCGGGAATCGTGTTGCGGAACGGCTCCATCACCGTGGTCGCGCCGCCCTTCAGCAGTTGCAGGATGCCGAGCCGGGCCACCGCAAGGCGCTCTTCAGGCGAGAGCAGGTCGGCTCCGCGCTTGGTCAGCGGCAGCAGCACCGTATAGACGATGCTCTGATTGTTGCGCCGGCCGTTGCCGTCCTCGGTGTGGCTGCGCGCTACCGCCTCGCTGAAGCAATGATTATGCAGGTTCATCAAGCCCGGCAGGATGAAACGTCCAGGACGGTCACGGACCTCGGCGGCGGATGGCCGGTCCTTGCTGATCGCGGCGATCGTCTTGCCTTCGATCAGCACCCAGTGATCGCGCAGCACATCCTGCGCGCCGTCGCGGCGAGAGAGAACGTAGCTGCCGAAGATCGCGATGCTGCTCATGATGGACGCACGTTCCAGAAGACCGCAGTGCCGTCGAGGATGCCGGTGATGCTCTTGCGGTAGGCGGTCGGTTGCTTGTACAGGCCGATCGGAAAATACGGGATCTCCTCGAACGCCAGCGCCTGGATATCGTGGCAGATCCGCTGCTGCTCCTCCAGCGAGGACGCGGCCAACCACTGGCTGCGCAGGCCGCCCATCTCCTCGCTGCTATACCATCCGGCGACCTTGCCTTCGCCGCGCAGATTGGTGTTGCCGGCCGGATTGAGCCAGTCTATCCCCTGCCAGTTGCCGACCGCAGCACTCCAGCCGCCCTTGTCGATCGGGTCCTTTTTCAACTGGCGCTGCAGCACGACGGCAAAGTCGAGCGCGTGGTGTTCGACGTTCATCCCGGCTCTCCGCAGCATGTCGGCGGCGACCTGGCCAAGCGGCTTTTGCGCGGCCGAATTGCTCGGCGACAGCAGCACAACCTTTTCGCCATTGTAGCCGGCGGCAGCCAGTTCGGCCTTCACCTTAGCCATGTCGCGCGGACCGCGGAAGACGTCGAGGCCGACGTCATTGGCCATCGGCGTTCCCGGGGCGAAATAGCCAATCGGCGAAAGCTGGTAGGCCGGATCGACGCCTGCGACGGCGGTCATGAAGTCGGCCTGGTCGATCGCGCCCAGCAGCGCACGGCGGATCGCCGGATTGTCGAACGGCGGCTGCAGATGATTGACGCGAAGCATGCAGGCATAGCCGCGGGGATCGAGCACACGCGTCTCGACCTCGTCGGACTGCTTCAGCACCGGCAGCAGATCGTGCGGCGTGGTTTCCTGCCAATCCTGCTCGCCGGTCTGCAGTGCTGCGACGGCAGTCCCCGGATCCGGCGTCGTCGTCCACACCACGCGATCGTAATGCACGATCTTGGGACCGGCGGTCCAGTCGGGCTTGCCGTCCTGGCGCGGTTGATAGCGCTCGAATCTTGCATAGGCATTGCGCACGCCCGGCACGCGCTCATCCGCGATGAAACGAAACGGTCCGCTGCCGATCACTTCGGTGATCGGCTTGAGCGGATCCTGGTTCGCAAACCGCTCGGGCATCATGAACGCGGCATGCACCGCGGCCTTGCCGAGTGCCTGTGGCAGCAGCGGAAACGGCCGACGCAAACGAAAACGGATGGTGCGGTCATCGGGCGCGGACAGTTCCTCTGTCGCCGCCATCACTTCGCCGCCGAACCCGTCGCGCGAGGCCCAGCGGCGAATGCTGGCGACGCAGTCACGCGCCAGCACCCGCTCGCCGTCATGCCAGAAAAGCCCGTCGCGCAGCGTCAGGTCCCACTGCTTGGCGTCACTGGAGACGACATGGCCCGACACCATCTGCGGCGAGACTTCCAGCGCCGCATTCATGCCATAGAGCGTGTCGTAGACCATGAAGCCGTGGTTGCGCGACACCTGCGCGGTGGAATAGATCGGATCGAGGAAAGCCAGATCGATCACCGGGATGAAGCGCAGCGTGGTTTGCGATTGCGCGCGCACGATGCCCGGCAAGGAAAAGGCAGGCGCCATCGCGGCCGCGCGAAGCAGCGAGCGGCGGGAGAACTGCATCGAAGACGCGCCCATGCTCATCAGCGCGACTGACCCGCGGCTTCATGCTTCTGGAAGTTGCCTGCGATCGCCTCCCCGGTCGTGATCCACACGTCCGCGCAGGATTTGGCGTAGGTGAGAAACTCGCGCAGCAGGCGCAGCCGCATCGGACGGCCGCTGCACTGCGGATGCAGCACGGTCGTCACCATCGCGCCCCAATCGCGGACCTCGTCGAGTTCGTCCTTCCAGATCGAGAGCACATGCTCCTTCGGAAAGATCGAGCGCGGGCTGAAGCGTGCCGAGAGGCCGTGCATCCAGTCATCATAGCTCGCCGTGACCGGAAGCTCGATCGTGCCCGGGTTGCCGTCGGCGAGGCGGTGGCGATAGGGCCGGACGTCATCGCGGAACGAGGACGTATAGACGATGCCATGGCGTACCAGCGCCGTGCGCAGCTCCTCGGTGAACTCACCATAGGGCGCGCGGTAGCCGATCGGCTTGACGCCGAGCCGCCGCTTCAGCGCTTCAAAGCCCCGCTCCAGCTCGTCCTCGATCCAGGGATCTCCGGGGTCGGGCAGCAGATGGTGATAGCCGTGGTGGCCGATCTCATGACCGGCCTTGAGGATGGATTCGGCCATTGCCGGATGCGCATCGACCGACCAGCCGGTGACGAAGAACGTCGCCTTCAGGTCGAGTTGATCGAGCAGCTCCAGCAACTTCGGTGTGCCGACCCGCGCCTCATAGCCGCCATAGCTCATGGTGATCAGGCGCTGGGCGTGCACGGCGTCCTTGCTGGTCCAGGCGCTCTCAGCGTCGACATCGAACGACAGGAACATCGCCGACCCCCAAGGCTTCGGCCAGGGATAATTCGGTGCCGGGTCCGCGGTGTTCGCCGGGACGAGCGGGATGCTCTGGAGTGCCTTACTGTCCAGCATTGATGGTCGCCTTCTCTACGCCGTTGTCGTTCAGTTTCCACTTCACAAGCAGGCTGCGGTAGGTGCCGTCGGCGATCAGCGCGTCCAGCGCTTCCACAAAGGCCTGCTGCAACGCCTTCTCCTTGACCGGCAAGGCGATCCCGGTGAACTGCGCCGCGATCGCCTGCCCGACGGGCGCATAGGCGCCGGGCTCCTGGTCCATGATGTAGAGCAGCGTCTCGCTGCCCTGGACGGCCGCGTCGATCCGACCCTGCTTCAACTGCGTGCGCGCGTCAGCGGAGCCTTCGGTGCCGACGACCACGATCGCATTGCCGCCGCAATGCGCCGTGCTCCACGCCGCGATCTGGTCCGGGAACATGGTGCGGCGGCTGGCGCCGACCTTCTTGCCACACAGCGCCGCCATGTCCTTGAACTCGGCTGCACGGGATTGCTGCACAAAGAACTGCGGGCCGCTGCGCAGATAATCGACGAAGCTTGCCGCCTCATGACGCGTGGCATAATCGGTGAAGCCGGACAGGATCGCGTCCACCCGCCCCGACGAGATCGACGGCATGAACTGCGCAAAACTGGTCTCCTCCCACTCCAGCTTGATGCCGAGCTTGCGGCCAAGCGCCTCGCCCAGGTCGATGTCGAACCCGGCCAGCGCGTTGGTGACGGGATCGCGGAACTCCATCGGCGGATAGTTCGGCACGATTGCGACCTTGATAGTGCCCCGTTTCGTGATCTCCGCAGGCAGCTCGATCGCAAAGACCGGTCCGGCCATGATCAATCCAACTAAGCCCGCAACAACCAGCCTGATCATCAAAAGTGCCCCCATCAAATCACTGCCGCCAGAAATGCCCGCGTACGTGCCTCGCGCGGCGCCCCGAGAACGTCGGCGGCGCGCCCGGATTCCACAATCGCGCCATGATCCATGTAGACGACGCGATCAGCGACCTCGCGGGCAAAGCCAAGCTCGTGCGTCACCACCATCATGGTCATGCCGCTCTGCGCGAGCTCCTTCATGACAGCCAGCACCTCGCCCACAAGCTCGGGATCGAGCGCGCTGGTCGGCTCGTCGAACAGCATTAGCATCGGCTTCATCGCCAGCGCCCGGGCGATCGCCACGCGCTGCTGCTGGCCGCCCGAAAGCTGCGACGGATAGGAGTCCGCTTTCGTCGCAAGCCCGACGCGCCGCAGGAGCTCGATTGCCTCGGCGCGCACCTCGCCCGGGTTGCGGCCCTGCACCTGCACCGGTCCTTCCGTGATGTTCTCCAGCGCAGTCTTGTGCGGAAACAGGTTGAAGCGCTGGAACACCATGCCGGTTTTCAGCCGCTGCCGCGCGATCTGCCGGTCGGTGAGGCGGCGCAGCTTGCCGCCCTCCTCGCGGACGCCCAGCATCTCGCCATCCAGCCAGATACCACCGCTGTCGATCACGGTAAGCTGGTTGATGCAGCGAAGCAGCGTTGTCTTGCCAGAACCTGACGCACCGATCAGACACAGAACCTCGCCGGGCCACACGTCGAGCGAGACATTCCTGAGAGCCTGGAACTCTCCAAAGGCCTTGCTGACGGAGCGGATCGCGACGAGCGGTTTCGTCATCGGTTGATCCGTGCCGTTCCACGCGCAAAATGGCGCTCGAGCAGCATCTGCAGAGGCGTCAGGATCGATACCACCAGCAGATACCAGCAGCCGGCGACGATCAGAAGCTCGATGACGCGCGAATTCGCATAGTAGATATTCTCGGCGTTGTGCAGCACCTCGGGATACTGGATCACGCTGGCGAGCGAGGTCGCCTTCACCATGCCGATGAACTCGTTGCCGAGCGGTGGAATCACCACCCGCATCGCCTGAGGCAGGATAATCCGCCGCAGCGCCCGCAGCCGCCCCAGGCCGATCGCCTGCGCCGCCTCATACTGCCCGGCGTCGACCGACAGCATGCCGGCGCGCATCACTTCCGACGTATAGGCACCCTGGTTGATGCCGAGCCCGAGCAGCGCTGCGAGGAACGGCGTCATGACGTCAACGGCCCGCGCCGTCCACAGGCCGGGAATACCGATGGTCGGAAACACCAGCGCGAGGTTGAACCACAGGAGGAGTTGCAGGATCAGCGGCGTGCCGCGGAACAGCCAAGTGTAACCTGCAGCAACCGACTTCAGCACCGGATTGGGTGACAGCCGCATGATCGCCGCGACCGCGCCGAGGACGATGCCGAGTGCCATCGCGAGTACCGCCATCACCATGGTGTTGACGATGCCCTGGAGGATCACCTTCGCGGTCAGGAAGCGGCTGACATAGGACCATTCGATCTGGCCATTGGCAAAGGCGCGAGCGATCGCCGCAAGCACAACGACGATCGCGGCCGCAGCCAGCCACCGCCGCCAGTGGATCTCCCGCGCGATCTGCATCTGCGAGAGATCAGGAAAGCCTTCCGCCAGCGTCGGCGCCGCCCTCATTGCGGCGCCGCATTCATCAAGGGCTTGGAAACCGCGTTCGCGCCCAAACCGAATTTCTCGAGGATCTTCTTGTAGGAGCCGTCGGCGATCATCGCCGCCAGATGCTCCGTCACCACTTCGCGCAGTGCGACATCGTCCTTGCGGAACATGATGCCCTGATAGCCGATTGCAAAGGGCTCGCCGACGACACGGTATTTGCCAGCCTCCTGCGCCTGCGCAAAGGGCAGCGTCTCGCCGCCCTGAACTGCAGCGTCGATGCGGCCCTGCTTGAGCTGGTTGCGCACGTCGATCGAGTTCTCGCCCGGAACATACTGAATGGCCGGCTTGCCGGCGGTCTCGCAATTCTGCTTGCTCCATTTCTCGATCTCGATCGGGAAGCTGGTGCTGCGGGTGGTGCCGACCTTCTTGCCGCAGAGGTCGGTGGCGGCGGTCGCCTCATGGTCGGCCAGCACGAAGAACTGCGGTCCGGTGGTCAGATAGTCGATGAAGTCGGCGGTCTCGCGCCGTGAGGCGCGGTCGGAAATGCCGCTGATGATGAAATCGGCGCGCTTGGTCTGCAGCGACGGAATGAGCTCGGCGAACGGCGTCTCGCTCCAGACGATCTTCACGCCAAGCCGCCTGGCAAGCTCGTTGGCGAGATCGATATCGAGCCCGACCAGCTCGTTGGTTGCGGGATCGCGATACTCCATCGGCGCGTAGGTCGAATTAACAGTCAGTTTCAGCGTACCGGCCTGCTTGATCTCTGCTGGCAGTTCGGCTGCCGAGGCGACGGCCGCAGCAGCGAATGCGGCGAGCCCGAGGAAAAGCGAGAGGCGTATCATGTCAGCTCCTTTGCCAACGCTGCAACCGGCCGCGTATCAGTCCATGTCGAGAAGCGCCGGCTCGATGACGCCGGCGCGTTCGGTGATCGCCCGGTATTGCTCGGGCCGCCGGTGGGCCGCAAAATTGAACATCTTGTCCTTGCCCTGACGGCAGAGATCGAGATCGATGTCGGCGACGATGACTTCGTCGGCGAGGGTCTTCGCCTGTGCAACGATCCTGCCATTCGGATCGACGATGCAGGAGCCGCCGATCAGGCCGGAGCCATCCTCGTCGCCCGCCTTCGCCACCGCAATCGCCCAGGTCGCGTTCATGTAGGCGTTGGCCTGTGCGACGAGCGTCGAATGGAAGGTGCGCAGCGCGGCATCCTCGCTGGTCCCGCCGTTCGGATCGTAGGCCGCGGAGTTGTAGCCGATGCACACGAGCTCAACGCCCTGCAGGCCGAGCATCCGCCAGGATTCCGGCCAGCGGCGATCATTGCAGATCATCATGCCCATGATCGCGTGTCCCCACGCCGAACCCGTGCGGAAGGCCGGAAAGCCGAGATCGCCATACTCGAAATAGCGTTTCTCGAGTTGCTGATAGCGCGCGCCCGCCCGCGGCTCGACCGAGCCCGGCAGATGCACCTTGCGATAGCGGCCGATGATCTCGCCGACGTCGTCGACCAGGATCGCGCAATTGTAGCGCCGGCCATCTGCTGTCAGCTCGGCATAGCCGACATAGAAGCCGACGCCGAGCGCGCGGGCGCGGTCGAACAGCGCTTGGACAGCCGGGTTCGGCATGCCGCGCTCGAAATACTGATCGAGCCCATCGCCTTCGAGCAGCCAGCGCGGAAAGAACGTCGTGAAGGCCAGTTCGGGAAACACCACGAGGCGCGCGCCTTGTTCAGCCGCCGCATCCAACAGTTTCAACATGCGATCGAGCGTATGCGCGCGGGTGTCTGCTCTTTGCGTCGGCCCCATCTGGGCGGCGGCAGCACGAAGGACGCGGGTCAAACATTGCCTCCAAATCTAGCGGACTGCTGCCTCGTTAGGCGAACCGATTTTACGTTCGGCAGCACACTTTCCGCAGTGCATTACAAGAAAGCTGGACAGCATTGGCAATCACTCGTGCTATGATATTTTCGGCCAGACTATAACGGGCACGAATAGATGAACCTGCGTCAACTCGAAATTATGCGTGCGGTCGTTCGACACCGGACAACGGTCGCAGCAGCCGAGGAGCTGTCGCTCTCACAGCCAGCGATCAGCAACGCGCTGAAGGCAATGGAGACGCAGGCGGGCTTCGCCTTGTTCGAGCGCGTCAACAACCGCCTGTTTCCGACCGCGGAGGCGATGGCGCTCTACAAGGAAAGCGAGACGATTTTTGCGCTGCATGCCAAGCTGGAAAACCGCGTCCGTGACCTCAGGGAATGTCGCACTGGGCATCTGTCGATCGTCGCAACGCCGCCGCTGGCCTACAGCATCATCCCGCCCGCATTGTCGGTCTTCCTGCGTCGGCGACCGCAGACGCGGATGTTCTTCGACGTACGCCGCTATGAGGGCATCATCGACGGACTGCTGAGCCGGGTCGCCGAGCTCGGCTTCGTGCTCGGCTTCTCGCATCATCCAGGCATCGCGCATGAAGTGGTCCGCGCCGGCGAGATGGTCTGCGTCATGCCGCCGCAGCATCCGCTGGCGGACCGCGCGGTGATCACCGCGTCCGATCTCGTCGATCTACCCTTCATCGGGCTCGAGCGTGGAACACAGTTGGGTGAGGCCGTGCGCGCGAGTTTTGCTTCGGCCGGCGCTTCATTCCAGCCGACCGTCGAGGTGCGATACTGCAACACCGCCTGCGTGCTCGCCGCGGCAGGCATCGGCGCGGCGGTGGTGGATCCATTCTCGCCGCACCAGGCTGGAAATCAAGAGCTGGTCATACGCCCCTTCCTTCCCAAGACACCTGCGCTGGCATACATGCTGTGGTCGGAAGCGGAGCCGATCTCGCGTCTTGCAAGAGTGTTCCTCGATGAAGTCCGCCGAGCAAGCCGGCAGCTTGAATGATGAGGGCATCTTACTGCTGACTGCACAAGCCGACGTCGCACCTGGTCAGGCCGCCCGACTACGCGCGAAATCGTTCTGACGTACCGCCATCATCCGTGTCCGGCGATCCGCAAGGCAAGGTCGAGTGCCCGCAACTCATCCGGCGTCGCCGGCGGCTGCGGCGGCCGCACCGCGTCGCATGACAGACGTCCGAGCAGCTTCAGGCAGGCTTTGAGCCGCACCGTTGCCCGTCCTCCGGGCGGATCGCGGTAGATCGCACCTGCCAGGGGATACAGCTTCTCGTGCACTGCGCGAGCCCGCGGCCAATCGCCAGCCTCCGCCGCGATCCAGAGGCTGACCACTAGTTCCGGAACGACACAGGCGAGACTGACTTGGCTGCCGGCCGAGCCGACGAGATAACTCGTCAGCAGGTGCTCATCTCCCGAGCCGAGCACGACGAAGTCCGACCGCAGCTTGCGGATCAGCCTCAGATTCTGTTCGTAGGCAGCGACCTCCCAGCTGCCCTCCTTGATCGCGACGAAGCGAGGATCGGCGACGAGCTGCTCGAGCAGCGGCGATGCATAGGTCATCGCACCCGCACCGACCGGCGCGGCGTAGAGCATCAGCGGCACGGTCGTGGCATCGCGGATATGGCGGTGATGTTCGATAACACAGCCGTCGGCGTGACCGAGCGCCCAGCTATTGGGCGGAAAAACCAGCAGACCGTCCGCACCCGCCTGCTCCAGCGTGGCTGCCTCTCGCGCAGCCTCCGGGCTGGATTCATGATTGACGCCAGAGACGATCAGGCAGTCCTTCGGAGCGTGCTCGCTCGCCAGCTCCACCACGCGCTGCTTTTCAGCGAGGGACAGCACGAAATTCTCGCCGGCGTGGCCGTTGACCAGGAGTCCATTGATGCCGGGCGTGGACGCGACCGAGGCGAGATGCGCGGCGAGCTTTGCCTCATCGATCTCGAAATCGGGCGTCATCGGCACGATCGTCGCAGCATGAATGCCGCGCAGCCGATCTGCGAACGACCGCGAAATTGTCATCCCGCCGGACATCGCCGTCTAGTGAATGATCTGGTCGAGGAACGTCTTCGCCCGCTCGGATTTCGGATGGTTGAAGAAGTCCACCGGCGCAGCCTGCTCCACGACCTTGCCCTCGTTCATGAACACGATGCGGTCGGCGACCTCGCGGGCAAAGCCCATCTCGTGCGTCACGCACAGCATGGTCATGCCCTCCTCCGCGAGCTTTTTCATGGTCTCCAGGACTTCCTTGACCATCTCAGGGTCGAGCGCCGAGGTCGGCTCGTCGAACAGCATGATCTTGGGACGCATGCACAGCGCGCGTGCGATGGCGACACGCTGCTGCTGGCCGCCCGACAGCTGGCCGGGGAATTTCTCGGCCTGGTCCGGAATCCGGACCTTGGTGAGGAAATGCATGGCAAGGTTCTTTGCCTCCGCTTCCGACATGCCATTCACGGTCATCGGCGCCAGGATGCAATTCTCCAGCACCGTCATGTGCGGGAACAGGTTGAAGCTCTGGAACACCATGCCGGTGTCGCGCCTGACCACATCGATGTTTTTGCGCTGGCGATCGAGCTCGACGCCGTTGACGTAGATCAGGCCCTCGTCGTGCTTCTCGATGTGATTGATGCAGCGGATGAGCGTCGACTTGCCCGAGCCGGACGGACCGCAGATCACGATCTTCTCGCCTTTGGCGACCTTGAGATCGACCTCATTCAACGCGGTGAAGTCGCCATAGTGCTTGTAGACGGCCTCCATCCGGACCGCAGGCACCTCACGGAGCTGCGGTTGCGCTGTTGCACCTTCGACGCCGCTCCCCATAGCGGTATTCATCGATGTCTCGCTCATGCGCGAGCCTCCACGCTCGCCTGCACAACCGGCCCCCTCGCGTCGAGGCGCCTCGACTTCGCAGCACTCGACCGACCAAAGTGCTTCTCCAGCCGGCGTTGAATCGCATCCCAGACCGAGGTGAGGATCAGGTAATAGGCGGTTGCCGCCGCATAGACTTCGAGGATTTGGAAATGCTCCTGCATCAGCATGTCGCTGCGGCGCATGAGCTCTTCCACCGAGATCACGGAGGCGAGCGAGGTCGCCTTCAGTAGCGAGTTGATGGAGTTGCCGAGCGGCGGGATCATCAACCGGAACGCCTGCGGCAAGGTCACGCGGCGGAACGTGACCCAGGGCGACAGGCTGAGCGCCCAGGCGGCCTCGCGCTGTCCTGCCGACACCGCCATGAAGCCGCTGCGCACGATCTCGGCGAGATAGGCCGCCTCATTGAGGATCAGGCCGACGAGTGCGCAGGTGATCACGCTGAACTTGATGCCCAGCTGCGGCAAGCCGCTGTAGATCACCACCAGCTGGATCAGCAGCGGCGTGCCGCGGAAGAACCAGATGTAGAAGCGCGCAGCGCCCGCGAGCGCCGGATTGGACGACATGCGCAGCAACGCGACGCCCATGCCGAGGATCAAGCCGCCGACGACCGCCGCCACCGTCAAGCCGATGGTAACGAGCACTCCCTTCATCAGGAAGTAATTGAAGAAGTAGCTGACGGCGGCCGTCGGACTGAAATGGCTCATCGGCTCGTCTCCGTAGATCTCAGGCCGGACCCGGGCCGGCGATCGCAAGCGGCTGGTCGGCCGGCATGCTGGTCAGGCCGAACTTGTCGAACAGCGCCTGGTAGCTGCCATCGGCCCGCATAGCGTTCAGCGCCTTGACGACGGCATCGACCACCATCTTGTTACGGAAGCCGAGCGTCGTGCGCGCGGTGCCGAGCCCGCTCAGCACTTCCTTGACGCGGCCCCGGCTGGTGAGATCGCGCGCCACGCTATCCACGAGCAAGGCGTTGTCGACCTGTCCCGCCAGCAGCGCGCTGACGACGTTGGTGGCAGTGGGAAACGTCCGCATCTCGACGGCGGCTCCGCCTTTCGCCACGCTGGCATCGCTGAGCTTCTTGAGCCAGTTCATCTGGTAACTGCTGACCTCGACGGCGGATGATTTTCCGATCAGATCATTTTCGGTAGCAATTTTTGTGCCGCTGTCGGGGGCCACCACGACAGAGATCGCCTGGATCGCGTAAGGCACCATGTACATCAGCTTGGAACGCTCCTCGGTCCAGAACATCCCGGTATCGATGCCGTCGATGCGGGTCGCGTTGAGGGCGGGAATCATTGCCGGAAAATCCATCCGGACGAGTTCGACCGGAAGACACAACCGCTTGCCGAGCTCGGCGGCGAGCTCGACGTTGAGGCCCTGCAGCTGGCCGTCCTTGTCGACGAATTGCTGCGGCGGATTGGTCGGGTTGATGGAGAGCTGCAACTTGCCGGGCGCGATCAGATTGTCGTCGGTGATTGTGGGCGTACAGGCGGCATGCACCGCCGTGGATGCGAGAACGAGTGCGGCAACAGCACCCAAGCGAAGCAGTGTCGAGACCATGGATACCTCCAGTAACACGCCAATAACTGATGCAGTTCCTCGCCCGGAATTCCCCTCGACGTTTCTTGGATGCGGCCGGCCGGATCTCGCGACACGGCAGGCAGCGTCGTCTTCGATCTGCTCAAGCCGGTCCCGACATCGGCCTGAGCTGGATGCGCATGAAGTTCTTCACCAGGGATTCGAACGGACCGAAGCCCTTTACCCTCAGGAATTCCGGCGTCTCGAATGCCCATCGCCCCGCGACTTCGTACATCGCGGCGTATTTCGGCCCGTCGCCGATGGAGACGAAGCGCTTTGCCGAGAGCCAGCCGGGACAGGCGAGCAGATCGGGGAAATGCCTCTGCTCGTACCAGGCGTTGAACGCAGCCTCGTGCTCGGGGTCGATGTCGACCCGCACGATATGGATGAAGGCTTCGTCCAGCATCGTCTCGTTCCTCATGCCGGACGGATGTCGCCGGCTGCGCGCGCCACACCGACCGTCGTTACAATGGCATCGCACAGCGCAGGTAGAACCGGCAGCAGCGGCGGCCGCGGATCGGCATTGCGGATCAGGCCGAGCGCCTTGAGCCCGACCTTCATGCGCGTGTGCATGTCCATGATCGGCGCAGGCCCGTAAATGGCGCGGACGATCGGATAGAGCCGCTCGTTGACGGCGCGCATCGCCTTGAGGTCGTCGGCGAGCGAGGCCTGCCAGAGCGCTGCGAACAGATGCGGCGCGAGGCTGACGAGGCCGGAGAGAATGCCGTCGCCGCCGACGGCGAGCTGCGGCAGGAACCAGTTGAAGTTCGACGGCAGGATCGCCACGGATGGATCGGCCAGCTTCACCGCCCGCCGGTTCTCGTCATAGGCCAGCATGGTGTCGCTGCCCTCCTTAATGGCGATGACCCTGTCGAGCGCGGCGATCTTGGCCAAGGTCTCCGGCGAGTAGCCAAATCCCGATGCGAGCGGATACTGGAAGATCGACACGGGAATTCCGATCGCGGAGGCGACCGCCTGCACGAAAGCCATTGGCGCGCGCGAGGTCGCCGACGCTCCGCCGCCGAGCGGTGCGGGCGGGAACAACACCGCGCAGTCGGCACCGGCAGCCTCCGCGAGCTGTGCCTGATGGATCACTTCCGCGGTGGAATGCGCGATGATGCCGGCCAATAGCGGCTTGCCGCCGATCTGCCGGCGCGTCCGCTCGATCACCGCCTGACGCTCGTCATCCGAGAGCGATCCACCCTCGCCGGCATGTCCATTGACGAACACCGCCGCGATGCTGTCAGGGCAGGCGCAATAGTCCAGCACGCGGGCATAGCCGTCCCAGTCGATCGAGCTGTCGTCCCTGAAGGGCAGCACGGTCGCGACCGTGACGCCACGCAAATCCGGTTTCTTCATCGCCTTGCTCATGACGGTTTCCGCCGCGGAAATTTCAGGCTCGCGCGCGCCTTCAGCACTTCGAGGCCACCTTCGTTGCGCGCGCTCGCTTCCCAGATGATGGTGCGGGTCTCGTCGTGCTGCTCGGCGATCCAGACGTCGAAGGTGAGCGTATCGCCGTAGAACACGGGACCGGTGAACCAGAACCGGTCCTCCACCGACACGCCGATAGTGCCGACCAGCTCGCTGGTGAGGATGCTAGTGCAGAGTCCCGCAACCATGATCCCCGGCGCCAGCCTGCGGCCAAAGCGCGTCGCGCCGGCATAGACCTCATCGACATGAACGGGACCGAAATCGCCGGTCGCGGCGATATAGAGCGCGCCATCGGCCTCGGTGATGGTCTTGCTCAGGCTGACCCTGTCATTCACCTTGAGATCGTCGAAGGATTTCGGCTCGTACATGGCTTAGGCGCTGGCAAAGGGAACCAGCGTCGCGGTGCCGTCCACCACGGTGGCACCTGAGGGCGACAGCGTGCAGGTGACGCGACAGACCGCGTCGTCGCCGTCAACCGAAACGATCTCGGCCCTGGCCTCGACGGAGTCGCCGACGATCACGGGCGCGGCAAAATTCAGCGCGATGCTGCCGATCCGCCGCGTGGGACCACCGAGCTGGCTGAGGCACGTCGTAGCGAGACCTCCGACCGCGAGTTCGAAGGCGATCATATTCGACGCGCCAGCTTTCTTGGCGCGGACGGCATCGACATAGAGAGCGCCGAGATTGCCGCTAATGCCGGTGAACATCGCCTGCTCGGCCACGGTCATGGTCTTGCGGAAGGCGAAGGCAGCGCCGGGCTCAAGAGGTGCGTGGGACATCGATCGTTTCCCTAAAGCTGCAGGCCGTTCTTGATGGTGCTGCGCGCGACCAGCATGCGGTGAATCTCGGAGGTGCCGTCATAGATGCGGGTGACTCGGGCATCGCGATACATCCGCTCCAGCGGCAAATCCTTGCTGAACCCCATGCCGCCGAACACCTGGATGGCGCGGTCGACCACGCGGCCCTGCATCTCGGAGGCCGCAACCTTGATCATCGAGACCTTGTCTCGCGCATCCTTGCCCTGATCGATGTCCCAGGCGGCGTTCATCACCATCATCTTCACGCCGAAGATCTCGGTGGCGGAATCCGCGATCAGCTTCTGCACCATCTGGAAATCGCCGATCAGCTGGCCGAACTGGCGCCGCTCGCCGGCATGCTTGCGCATCATCTCCAGCGCACGCTGCGCCATGCCGACAGCGCGGGCGCCGATATGGGCGAGCCGGATCTGCAGCACGCTTTGCATGATCAGCTTGAAGCCGCCGCCGACCTCGCCGAGCACGGCCGCTTTCGGAATGCGGCAATCCTCGAAGCTCAGTTCGGCATGGCCATAGCCGCGATGGCCCATCATCGGCTGGGTGCGCGCCACCTTGAAGCCCGGTGTGCCGCGATCGACCAGGAACAGGGTGATGCCGCCGCGGGCACGCTTCTCCTTGTCGGTCAGCGCCATCAGAATCACATAGTCGGCGATGTCGCCGTCGCTGATGAAATGCTTGGTGCCGTTGAGGACCCACTGGTCGCCATCGGGCTGGGCGGTCGTGCTGATTGAGGCGGCGTCGGAACCGGCGCCAGGCTCCGTGATCGCCATGGCGCAGATCTTGTCGCCCTTCACCGTCGGCAGCAGGTAGCGCTCGATCTGGTCGCCCTTGCAGGCCATCAGCATCGGATAGACCTGGCCGAACACACGGCGGATCAGCGCGTCGGACGTCTTGCCGAACTCTTCCTCGACCAGGCAATGTTCGACGCAAGTTAGCCCGCCGCCGCCCACATCCGTCGGCATGTTCATGGCGTAAAGGCCGAGCTTCTGCGCCTTGGACTTGGTGACCGCCAGCGCGTCGGCCGGCACTTTGGCCGTCTGCTCCACGACGTCTTCGAGCGGCTGCACCTCCGTCTCGACGAAACGGCGAACGGTGTCGACCAGGAGACGTGTCTCCTCGGGCACGGAAAAGTCGATCATCGCGCCACTCCCACGGCCTTGCCGGCGATCATCGCATCAATGTCGGCTGCGCCGTAACCGATCTCGCCGAGCACTTCGCGGGTCTGCGCACCGAGCCGTTGCGGCACCAGCCGCACCTCCGGCGTCCGGCCGTCATAGCGCGCGGGATGTGCGATCATCCGGATCGGCGCGCCGCCTGCACTCTCGGCACTCTTGAACACGCCGAGATGCTTAAGCTGGGGATCGGTCTCGAGGTCGCGATAATCCTGCACCGGCGCGTGCCAGATGCCCGCGGCTTCCAGCGCGGGCAGCCATTCCGCCGTCGGCTTCTGCTTCAGCCTGATAGCAACGATCCGCGTGATCTCCTCGCGCTTCGAGAAACTGTCGCCCTCGCCGAATTGCTTCAGCTCTTCGCTATCCAACGCGACCGCGCGCGCTTTGGGCGTGGCCATCGAGATCGCCATATGACCATCCCCCGTGGCGTGAACGCCGTAAGGCCCGGGGCTGAACCACGCCGCGATGCCGGCCGGGCCGCGCGGCGTCGGCGACGGCGCGCCGTTTAGCCATGCCGTCAGCGGCTCGACCTGGAGATCCAGTGCGGCCTGATAGAGGTTGACCTCGACGAGCTGTCCCTTGCCCATCTTCGTCCGGGCGAACAGCGCCGCGAGGATGCTCATGGCGTAGAGCGAGGCGGCATGCTGATCGACGATGACGGCACCGACCGCCGTCGGCTCGCCGTCGGCGCGTCCGGTCCGCATCGCAAGACCCGACATCGCTTGAAGCAAAAGATCCTGGCCCGGACGATCCTTGTACGGCCCCTCCGATCCGAAGCCGGTGGCAACCGCATAGATCAGGCCGGGGTTGATCTCCTTGAGCGTGTCGTAGCCGAGGCCGAGCTTGGCCATGGTGCCCGGCCGAAAGTTCTCCATCACGACATCGGCGGTGGCGACCAGCTTCTTCACCGCCGCAACGCCGTCGGGATGCTTGAGATTGACCGCGAGGCTGCGCTTGTTGCGCCCGGTCGCCAGATGATTGACGCTGTCACCCGCAATGAAATGATTGGCGACCGCCCAGTTGCGCTGAAAGGCGCCCTCGATCGGTTCGACCGCGATGACGTCGGCGCCAAGATCGGCCAGCGTCTGCGCCGCCAGCGGGCCTGCGAGATAATGATTGAAGCTGAGGATCTTGACGCCGTCGAGCAGGTTCATCCGTTCACCTCAGTTTAAGCAGCCGCAACCGGCGCACCGCGCCATGCGAGATCGAAGGTCTTGACCAGGGCGCGTGCGGCCGCATCCTGCGCAGCCGGCAACGGCAGCCGCGGCGGCCGCGGATGGCCGGCTGCAAAACCCATGTGGCCGAGCAGCGCCTTGCTGCCGGCGACGTAGGCCTGGCCGCCGACGAATTCGATCACCGGCAGGTATTTGAGATAGAGCTCGCGCGCTTCCTTGATCGCGCCGTGGTCGGCGACGAAGCTGAAGATGCGAGCCATCTCCGCGGGGACCACGTTGGAGGCCACAGCCACCCAGCCTTGCGCGCCCTCGACGAAGGATTCGAAGCCGAGGATGCCGCCGAACACCGTCATCCTGTCACCGCAGAGGCGGATGATGTCGCGCACGCGCGTCACCTCCAGCGTCGAATCCTTGATATAGAGACAGTTGTCGATCTCGGCGATGCGCGCCACGAGCTGCGGCTTGAGATCGACATTTGCGGTTGCCGGATTGTTGTAGACCATGATCGGCAGCGCGATCGCGTCGGCCACCGTCTTGTAGTGATGGACCAACTCGTCGTCGGTCGGCGTCGAATAGAACGGCGGAATGATCATCACGCCGTCAGCGCCCAGTTTTTCGGCACGGCGACTGAGGCGAACCACCTCACGCGTATCCTCCGCGCCGGTGCCGATCAGCACGGGGACGCGCCCCGCCGCCTGGCGAATGACGACCTCGGCAACCAGCGCCTTCTCGTCATCGTCCATGGACAGGAACTCGCCGGTCGAGCCGAGCGGGATCAACCCGTGAATGCCCTCCACGATCTGCCAGTCGACGAAGGCGCGCAATGCCGCGACATCGACCTCGCCCGCTGCCGTGAACGGAGTGATCATGACGGTGTAGGTGCCGCGGAACGTCTTCATCAGGGAACTGCCGGGTACTCGGGTGGATTCAGGCGATGGATGCCGCCTGCGGAATAACCGCACGCCTTATGCAATCGTTTGCATAAATGTTTCTGCATTGGGCAACACCATCCATTTTTTAAGCTTGATTGGTGTGGAATAAGCTCTTAGCGTTTCTGCAATCGTTTGCAGTTTATCGGCAGGTTTGATGAGCGTCACGCTCAAAGATGTGGCACAGGCGGCCCGCGTTTCAGTCAGCACTGCTTCCCGAGCGCTGACGGGAACCGGCCTGACCAGCGAACGCACGCAGCAGCGGCTGGTGCGCATCGCGCGCGAGCTCGGCTATCGACCGAACCCGATCGCACGCGGATTGAAGACCGGACAGTCGCGGCTGGTGGCGCTTCTCGTCCACAATCTCACCAACGCCTCGTTCCAGGTGATGGCCGAAGTGGTGCAGGCGCGCGTGAAGGCGCTGGGTTATCAGATGCTTCTGTGCATCGGCGGCGACGATCCGCAGCAGGAGAGCGACACCCTCACCACGCTGGTCGACCACCGCATCGACGGGCTGATCGTGGTGCCGACCGGCAAGAACGGCGCGCAGCTCAAGGCGCTCTCGAAGGACGTGCCCATCGTCTGCCTGGTGCGGCGCGACGACGCGACCGATCTCGAGACCGTGCTCGCCGACGATCCGCAAGGCGCATATCTCGGCACGCGTCACCTGATCGAGCTCGGGCACAAGCGCATCGGGCTGATCGTCGGCCGCCAGGACACCACGTCCGGCCGCGAACGGTTGTCCGGCTATGTCCGCGCCCTGCGCGAGGCCGGCATCGTCAGGGACGACACATTGATCCATGCCGGCCATTTCGAGCCCGAGACCGGCGCGACCTCCGCCCGCAAGCTGCTCGACCTTCCCCGCCCGCCCAGCGCGATCTTCGTCGCCAACCACGAGGCAACGCTCGGCGTGCTGCGTGTCACCGCGGAACGGAAGATCGTCATTCCCGACGATCTGTCGCTGCTCTGCTACGAGGACATGCCGTGGTTCGAATGGCATCGCCCGGCGATCAGCATCGTCGACAACGGCGCGCGGGATCTTGCCAATCTCGCCGTCGACCGGCTGCTGCATCGCATGGACGCCAAGGGAAATAGCAAGGGCAACGGCAATGACGGCGTCCGCGAATATCGCGTCGGTGCCCGGCTGATCAAGCGCGACTCCTGCCGCCAGATCGAAGCCCCGGCCCCTGCGAAATCCGGCAAGTTCAAATCGTCTTCATCCAAATCATCTGCGGCCAAATCCGCGAAGGTCTGATCGATGCCGTATGTCGAAGTGCTCGCCCCGCAAGTCCCGTCCCAGCGCAAGGCCGCGGTGGCGCGCTCGGTGACCGACGGCCTGATGTCGGCGTTCGGCGTCGCCGCCGATACAGTCACACTCTATTTCCTGCCGATTGCGCCTGACGACTACGCCCATGCCGGCACGTTCGGCGCGCAGGCTACCGGCCAGCGCATCCTGCTCAAGGTCCACGCCTTCCGCCGCAGCGAGGCTGAGCGTCGCGCCGCCGCCATCGCGCTAACCCGCGGCGTGTGCAGCGCCTATGGCGTGCCGGGCGACGACGTCGCGATCTATTTCCTCGATCGCGCCCGCAGCGAAGTCTCCCACGATTCCAAGCTCGCCAGCGACTGACGGGAGCACGCCATGGACCGCTTCTACAGCCAAGACCAGAAAGCCCTGCGCGAGACCGCCCGCCGCTTCGCCGAAGCGGAGATCCTGCCGCGCGCCGCCGCGATCGACCGCGAGGACCGGTTCGACCGCGCGCTCTACAAGGGCATGGCCGATCTCGGCCTGTTCGGCATCTGCCTGCGGGAAGGCGCCGGTGGCGCGGGTCTCGATGCGATTGCTGCCTGCATCGCGATGGAGGAGCTGGCGCGCTGCTCCGGCGCGGTCGCTAACGCCTTCGCAATTCCCGTCGAGGCCGTGCTGTTCTTCGACCATCACGGCACTGAGGCGCACAAGGCGCTGATCCCCAAAATCCTCAACGGCGACATCATTCCCGCGACCGCCGTCTCGGAACCCGACCACGGCTCCGACGTCGCGGGCATCCGCACCAACGCGGTGCGCGATGGCAATGGCTGGCGGCTCAATGGCACCAAGGCCTGGGTGACGCTCGGCGGCGTCGCCGACCGCATCATGGTGCTCGCGCGCACCGGCGCAGATGCGGGCCATCGCGCCATTTCCTGTCTTCTCGTGGACGGCACCTTGCCCGGCATCGCCCGCGGCAAGAACGAGGAGCTGCTCGGCATGCATGGCCTCGACGACTGCCAGATGACCTTCTCAGACGTGCGCCTCCCCGCCGACAGCGTGATGGGGCCGGAGAACCAGGCCTTCAAGATGGCCATGAGCAATTTCAACTTCAGCCGGCTCATGATGGCCTCGATGGCGCTCGGCATGGCGCAGGCGGCGTTCGAGGACGCCACGACTTACGCAAAGGACCGCAAGCAGTTCGGCCAGGCCATCATCGGCTTCCAGGCCGTACAGTTCATGCTCGCGGACATGTCCACCGACATCGCCGCCGCGCGCCTGCTGATCCACCACGCCGCGCGCCTGCACGATGCCGGCGAGTCGATCGCCAAGGAGGCGGCGCAGGCAAAGCTGTTCACCACTGACATGGCGATGAAGCACGTTTCCAACGCGCTGCAGATCCACGGCGGCAACGGCTATTCGCGCGAGTACCGCATCGAGCGCATCTTCCGCGACGTCCGCCTCGCCCAGATATACGAAGGCACCAACCAGATCCAGCGGCTGATCATCGCCCGCCAGGTCGAGAAGGAGGCCGCGTGATGCGGGAAGCGCGCTCATGCTGAGCATCATCACAGCGGCAGAGGCCGCCGGTCTCATTCGCGATGCTGACACGCTGATCGTCGGGGGAAATGGCGGCACGGGCGCTGCCGAATCGATCCTTGAGGCGCTGGAGCAGCGCTTCCTCGGCGGCCAGGGTCCGCACAATCTGACGCTCATCAACATCACCGGCGTCGGCGCCGTCACCGAGAAGGGTCTCTGCCATCTCGCCCATGAAGGCCTGATCGCGCGCGTAATCGGCGGCAATTTCGGCCTCCAGGTGCCGTTCATGCGCCTCGTCCGCGACGAGCTGATCGACGCCTACAATTTCCCGCAAGGGGTGATGAGCCAGCTCTGCCGCGCCATGGCGGCAAAGCATCCGGGCGTGCTCACCCATGTCGGTCTCAACACCTACATGGACCCGCGGCAGGATGGCGGCCGCATGAACAAGCGCACCACAGCGCCGCTGGTGGACCTGCTCGAGTTGCATGACCAGTCGTGGCTGCTCTACCGCGTGCCCGCCCCGCCCGATGTCGCCATCATCCGCGGCACGTCCGCGGACGAGGACGGCTATATCAGCATGGAGCACGAGGGCACCACGCGCGAGGATCTCTCGATCGCACAGGCCGTGCACAATGCCGGCGGCACCGTGATCTGCCAGGTCAAGCGCATCGTGAAGCGCGGCTCGATCCATCCGCAGATGGTGAAGATCCCGGGCTTCCTGATCGACCACATCGTGCTCGAGCCCGAGCAGATGCAGACCTACGGCACCGCCTACGACCCCGCACGCTGTGGCGAGACGCGCGTCCCGGTGGCGATGATCACGCCCGATCCGCTCACCGAACGGCGGGTGATCGCCCGCCGCGCCGCCTTCGAGCTGCGCCCTCGCGACGTCGTCAATCTCGGCGTCGGCATCTCCGCTATGATCCCCAATGTCGCGGCCGAGGAAGGCATCTCGGACCTGATCACGCTAACGGTGGAATCCGGCGTGGTCGGCGGCGTGCCCGGTCACGCCCGCGAATTCGGCACCGCCATCAATCCACGCGTCATTCTCGATCAGGCCTATCAGTTCGACTTCTATGATGGCGGCGGCCTTTCTTGCGCCTTCCTCTCTTTCGCGGAGGTGGACGAAGCCGGCAACGTCAACGTCACCCGCTTCGGCGAGCGCCGCGACGGCTCCGGCGGCTTCATCGACATCACGCAGAACGCCAAGCGGCTGATCTTCAGCGGCACCATGACCGGCGGCAAGTTCGACATCGGCGTCGAGAACGGCCGCCTGGCGATCCGTCGCGACGGCGCTTTCCGCAAATTCGTGCCACAAGTGGGCCAGATCAGCTTCAGCGCGTCGCTGGCGGCACAGCGCGGCCAGCATGTCAGCTACGTCACCGAGCGCGCCATGTTGGAGCTCGAGAACGGCAGCGTGACCCTGACCGAGATCGCGCCGGGCGCGCGGCTTGAGGAGGACATCCTCGCCCGTATGGATTTCAAGCCGCGCATCAGCCCGCAGCTGAAAGACATGGATCCGCGCATCTTCCGTTCGGGCCCAATGGGCATCGCGCAGAGCTTCAAAGCCCTGCCGGCGCGGCCGCGCAAGGTCGCCTGAGGGATCAGCATGGACGCGAGCGCTCCGATCAATCTCCGCTACGAGGACATCGCGCTCGGCGCGGAGTTCGAGACCGCCGTGCACACCGTGACTGAGGCAGATATCGCGGTCTTCGCCGACGTCACGCGCGACCATCATCCGCTTCATATCGACTCAGGTTACGCGCGCTCGCGCGGCTTTCCAGCGGTCATCGGCCATGGCCTGTTCGGCCTGTCGCTGATGGAGGGGCTCAAGTCGGAGCTGAAACTGTACGAGGAGACCTCGGTCGCCTCGCTCGGCTGGGACGAGGTGAAGTTCAAGGGCCCCATCGTCGCCGGCGACACCTTGCGTGTCCGCTTCCGCTTCGTCGAGAAGCGGCCGACCAAAAATCCGGAGCGCGGCATCGTCGTCGAGACGCTCGACCTCCTCAACCAGCGCGACGAGGTGGTGACCGCGGCGCGCCACATCTCGCTCATCCTGACCCGGCAAGCCGACGCGACGGTGGAAACATGACGAGACATTGAAGAAAACGCGGACCGGAGGACGGCTCCTCTGCACCCACGCTTTGATTGGAGTATTGAGATGCGATATCGAAAAACCCTCTCCGCCCTAGCTCTGCTCATCGGCCTGTCCCAGGCGGCCGGAGCCCAAACCTGTACGCCGAAGGTGCCGGCGTCGAGCCTGATCGAGGCGCCGAAATGGCAGATGTCGATCAACCCGACGCTGCCGCCGCAGCAATTCGTCGACGACAAGGGCGAGCTGCAGGGCCTCAATGTCGAGCTCGCCCGCGAGATCGCCAAGCGCATCTGCGTTGAGGCGGTTTTCCTGCGCATGGACTTCCCGCCGATGATCCCGGCGCTTCGCTCCGGCCGCTTCGACGCCATCAACACCGGCCTGTTCTGGACCGAGGAGCGCTCGAAGATGCTCTATCTCGTGCCTTACGCGCAGCAGGCGATCAGCATCTACACCGATCCCTCCTCCAGCCTTAAGCTGGAGAAGTTCGAGGATCTCGCCGGCCGCATCGTCGGCGTGGAATCGGCGACCTATACCGAGCGCAAGGCGCGCGAGTTCAGCACCGCGATGGAGGCCAAGGGCCTCAAGCCGGTCGAACTGCGTACCTTCGCCACGGTGACCGCGACCTCGGCCGCGCTGCGTGCTGGCCAGCTCGAAGCCGCTCTCAACATCAACGAGACCGCGAACGCGCTCGAGCAGAAAGGCATCGCAAAGATCTGGGTCCGCGACATCGCCGGCCGACATCACCTTCGCCTTCCGCGACAAGCTGCTGGCGCAAGCCGCAGCAGATGCGCTCACCGCGATCCGAGCCGACGGCACCTACGACAAGCTGTTCGACAAGTTCGGCATGACCAAGCTGAAGGCCACGACGTTCGCCATTCGCGGGGATGGGCCGACGAATTGACAAGCTCGCGCTATCTCATGTGTGGCAGCGCACATATGATCGACCTACTGCCGCTGATGGGAGAACAGGAGCATCTGCCTGCTTACTCGTTGGTCGCGGGAAACGCGACCAACCCACACCCCAGGAACGGTTTGATCTCGGGTGGATCAGCACGCCCACGCCATTACGCGCCGATTGAGTGTCAATTTTCATATTCGAGAACTGAGGTTGCTCGTCAGCCTCGCGTAGTCTGCCGTCACTCTCGAAATCTTGCGTTGCACTTGCACCACTGAAGTCCGCTCGTCCGCTTAAGAGAACTTGCTCCTCATTGGCTGTCGCAAGATTTTTCTTGATCTCCCGGTGCACACGTTGTGCACACGCCGCCTTCTAACCAATTGAAACACTCGAACTCTCGCTCCAATCCATCACGGGGGCAATGCAAAATCGATGCGCTAACAGATTGATGTTATTTCGCTTTATCGTCTCGTCTGGTATAGCTGATGTTCGGGCCGACTAAAGTTTTCAGGCTAACAGTTGAGGCATTCTCCTTTCGTTTCAAGTGCTTATTCAGAGGGCTTCGTAGCCCCGTGGAACATGGCACGTCCGGTCGGTACAGCATTGCTGTACTAGATGAGGTCGTGCAGTACCACGCTAGTTCGAATCCTCCTTACCAATCCCGTTTCCTTCGGCCGCAAAGTAACGTGCCGCTCTGGCCAGGCCTAGGGAAGAACAAGTACGGTCGTAGTGTTGGCGGCGGTAGAGCAAGCAAACTTGCGGGCTGCGGTCCGCTGGTAGGCGCGTGCGTTATCAGGACAGCAGGTTGGCGAAAGCTTCGGCCTATACTGAGTTCGAAGAATGAGCGCTGCCCTCCGAAGGCAAAGATCGCCCATTCGAATTCCGCCGGAGCTCGAGGTCGATGGCTCAACAGTCCTGGCTAGATCGGGTGAAACTGAATTGCAAAAACCCGGGCCCGCGCCCTGCAGTGTGTGCCGCACGAATGGATGGCATGCCTCTTCGTCGCAGCCGTTCACGCCTAGGGCGTCGAGATCAATCCACCAGGCGTTGCAACTATCCAGCGGTTGCCCCAACGCACGATAGAGTCGATCCGCCCGATGCCGGGGACCACGTCGCCCCGTGCTGCCATTCGAATCCCATCGGGCCCTTCGAGCACCGCCGTTCCACCGCGAACGTCAAGGACTGCCCACCCCCTAATAGTCGTTGGTCTTGTCTCGGGGACCGACATGAGCGGCCCCGCAGACCCAAGCGAGCCGGTCACAGACATGTCCGCCTCGCCGGCCGAAGAAGCTTGGTTCGAAGCTTCCGCCGATTGCGCCCCACTCGACGCTTTGGCCAAGGGCTTCGGAGCAAGGCTCGCGCTTGTTGTGGAGGGCTGACCTACACCAGGCGGTGTTCGCGAGTCCGAGGCTGATGCTACCTTTCAAGCGCTTTCGATCCTGCCGCCTGACTTTGTGTCCTGAGCTGCTGCCGGTTTGATGGACACCAGGTTAAGCTAATCCCACCTTGCGCTCGAACTCAACCGGGCTGAGATACCCGATGGTCGAGTGCCTGCGGATCGTGTTGTAAAATCTTTCGATATAGTCGAACACATCGGCTCGTGCCTCGTCTCTGGTTCGGTAGATCTTGTTGGCGGTCCGTTCGGTCTTG